>DATHDR010000128.1:0-3605 GCA_035318965.1 Verrucomicrobiia bacterium
GCTCCCAAACACCAGGGCAGGGTGGGCTCACTGTGTGTCCGAGGTGCTGTTCGGTGACCATGACCCGCACCCGCCCATCCTCCAACCTGCGCGACCGCTCCGCGCCGCCTTCACCTGTGCCAAGCGCCGTCGCCTCGTAGCGGCCGGACGGCGGCTCTATCGCCACCACGGTTTGCGGGCTGCCTCGCTCGCTGTGCTCACCGCTTCTTCGAGGTCACCTTCCAGGCGCGCGAGGTACTGCACCCACTCGGCTGCCATCACCACGGCCATCGCGCTCTTGCCGATCTCGGGGTTGGTTTGCCACGCGCGCAAGCACTTCAGAGCGGCTTGCCGCAGCGCAGCCAGCGAAACGTGCGACTCCGACTGCGCGAGCGGTGCAAGGCTCAAGCGGTTTGCGAGGCGACCGTATTCAGCCAGCAGCGTGTCGGCTTGCTTGCGAACATCAGCCGCACCGTCGGACCTGCCACCTCGGTAGCCCATCGGGCCGGCAATCACGTTGAGAAGGTCGCCAGCCAGGCTCATGTGGTTGGTTGCGGACAGTAGGAATGCGGCCGTTTCGCGGTCGAATGAACCCGCCCGCTCAGTCATGAATGTGTCGAAGGCCGCATCAACACGGTCTCGTGTGCGAACGACAACCTGCTGCTTGCCATCTGTCGGGCTGCTGGGCGGTTCGAAGCCAAGGACGCGATCGAACCCCCTGTCGAGATAACCAATCAAAGCCTGATATGCGCTCGCCAGCGCGCGTCCAAATTCGCGGCGGGCTCCGCTCGGCCATAGCAACAAACCAACCACAAGACTGATCAGGGTGCCGACCAGGAGGTCCTCGAGTCGTACCAGGCCCACCTGCCAACCCGCCGGCGAGATCAGGTTGAAAACGATGATCAGGTTGATGGTGAAGGCGGCCTGGCTTGCCATGAAACCAATGGTCGTGGCGGCGTAGGCGGCGACGAAGACTGCGATTGGAAAAGCCGCCCACATGAGCGCAGGGTGATTGCCGGCGACCACGGCGAACAGTCCGCCAATCAGGACCCCGATCGCGTTGCCGACCACGGCCTGGATGACGCTGCGGCTGGTACCCAGCGCATTGCTGCGCAAGACCTGGATCGTCCCTAACACAACCCAGAAAGCGTGGGAGAGATCGAAGGCGCGGGCCACCCAGACGGCAAGCGCAAGACCAATCGCTACGCGCAGGCTGCCTTGCAGCACCGTCGACGGCGACTCGAGATGTGCCTGGAGCGTGCGCACGACATGCATGGCCGTATCGCGGAGGTCAGGTCGCGCGCCCGCGGCAATCACCGCGTTGCGGCCGAGCAGAAAAGCCAGGTACGAGACGACGCGAAGCGTGTCGTCAAAATCCAGACCGTCGAGCACTTCCTCGACCGGGCGACCGGCCCTTAGCTGCTCGGACGCCCATCGGTCGAGGGCGGCGCGATGCTTTTGGCGCGCAGCTTCGATGGCATCGACGTCCGGTGGTGCGCCACCCTTCAGCACTTCTGCGCTGGACCGAAGTGCCGCAACCACGGCGGCAACCAGCTGGTCCGTCTCCGGGATTCCGGGACGTACTGTGGGCCGCTCTTTGTTGAACGGGCGCTCGATGATTTCGAGGATCCTCTCGATCTCGATGAGAAGCTCGGCGAAGGCGCGGTCGCGACGTGCGGTTGCAGTTGGGCGCCTGGCGATGTCGATGAATCCCTGTCGAGCCGCCTGCACCGCCTGAGCAGCATTGCTCTTGAGCTTCTCCAGGTCGCCTGAGCCGGCACCGGAGCCGAGCCCCTGGACGAGGTCGGTGATGGCGAGCAACGCCGTGGCCGTTTGGTGGTGCATCCTGATGCGCTCGAAACGTGGCCAGAGCGCGACCGCCGCCAGCGTCGACACCAAACCGGCGATCGCCCAGCCCCCGACGCGCAGCGGGATGACGGCGCCGGGCGCTGGAATGGTGACTGCGATCACGAAGGCGAGGAGCAGCCCGGTGTTCGCCGCCGCCACATACCCGCCGAAGACGCGGCTGAACGAAATCGCTAAACCGACAACAAACATCGTTGCCACAGCCAGCCAGGCCGAGGACGAAGCGAGCGTTCCCAACGTGACCAATGCCGCCCCGGCGACTGTGGCCGTGAGATAAGCGAGCGCCCGGGGTCGGCGCATGCCCCCAAAGTCGGAGATCACAAGCAGGGAGAAGCAACCGAACATCACGAAGATGAGGCTTTCCGGTTCGCCCAGCAGTACGTCGGCGAACGCAAAGACCGGCGGAATCACGATGGCGGCACGGGCGGCGCGCCGCAGGGCTCCAAAGCCCGGATCGCGCGGCGGTTTGACGGCGCTGCGCAGCGTCCGGCTCAGAGCCTGCGGGTATACCAAGCCCAACCCTCCGACTGACGAGGAACCAATCACAGGAGAATAAATCGCGTCTCGAGGTCAGACGCGACCGGTTTCTGGGTATGCCTCCACGACAGTCGGGCTATTTAGGACTGGTGCCGTCACGCGTGGCGCGCTCGGAACGGCCACCGATCCTTGCACGAGCTTTACAGCCGACAACGCGCTTGCGAAGAGCATCGTGTAGATGGCCACGGTGGCCGTTCCCTCAGCGATGCTCGTCCTCTGCCAGACGACTCCGGCTGCGTCCACCACGGACGTGTTCGGGACTCCCACCAGGTAGGCCAGCACCACTCCCAGGCCGATCACCGCGTACATCACAGTTGCCTGCGCGAAGTAGGACGCAGCCAGACCATCCGCCTGCACCTCACTGCTTGGCTTACGGAAACGCAGGTACAGGGCAAAGAGCTGGAAGAAAACGTAGACGGTGAAGGACCAGCCCAGGTAGTTCGTGAGTGGCACCCCGAAGTAGCCACCACCTTGCTGCCAGATCCAGCTTTGCCGGATCGTTGAGTTCGTAGGATCCATGCCCAGGTCCCACGCCACCATCAAGAAGGAAGCGATAAAGGGGACTGCAAACGTTGTGAATAAGCTGCCCTTCGACCGGACGTCACCAATGAGGATAGTGCCCAGCACCCACGCCAGATAGCCCGTCCCGAAGTAGGCGGGGCCGATGATTATCGGCACCAGGAACAGCTTCGGGCCTAGATTGCCAGTGTAGTAATAGTGGCCGAACGGAAAGCCAGTCTGGATGCTCAGGTTTTCGAGAACATTGCTGACGGCAAGGCAGACGACTAGAAAGACGAGCATGCCGTCCCAGCCGTAACGCCGAGCACCGTGCAGCAAAGCAAACGCAACCGGCACAAGAGTTATGAGCGGGATCAGAATCGGTACCGGAATTACGCCGGGAAAGACCGTGATGACGAATGTAATGACGGCATACGCTGCAACGAGTCCCCATAGAATCGGGATGAGTCTCTTCACTTCACATTCTCTCCAGTTCTTTCCCTTTGGTTTCGCGCACGAAGAACCAGACGAGCGCGATCGAAAGCAACGCCGCCGCTGTGTAGAGCCCGTAAGCGAATCCGAGTCCGAGATGCTGAAGCGGCGGGAACGTAGTCGACACGGCAAAATTCGCTAGCCACTGCGCGGCGGCTGCTATCGAAATGGCGATGGCCCTGATGCGGTTTGGGAACATCTCGCCCAGCAGCACCCAGACCACCGGGCCCCAA
>DATHDR010000129.1:0-3263 GCA_035318965.1 Verrucomicrobiia bacterium
GCAGTGGCGGCACCTTGACGCGCGCGAAGCGGGACCTATGGCGCAGGGGGTCGCGGACCATCACAGCGAGATTGAGCGAGAGGTTGGAGATGTATGGAAACGGGTGTGCCGGGTCGACTGCGAGAGGGGTGAGCACTGGAAAGATCCGCTCCTGAAACTCTTCCGCGAGCCAGTCCAGGTCGGCCCTGGACAGTCCGTCGGCACCGACCAATGTGAAGCCCGCACCGGCCAGCCCGGTCAGGATGTCTTTGTTCAAGGTGGCCGACTGGCGCTCGACCAGGTCGCGCACCCGCTGCCCAATGCCGTCCAGCTGCTTTTCCGCGGTCATCCCGTCCGGCGAAGTCAGGTTGACGGGCGCCATGAGCTGTTCGTGGAGGCCGGCTACTCGCACCTGGAAGAAGTCGTCGAGGCCGTCGCTGACGATCGCCAGGAAGCGGATCCGCTCAGCCAACGGCCGGCTGGCGTCTTCTGCCATGGAAAGGACGCGGCTGTCGAAGTCGAGCCGCGAGAGCTCCCGGTTGAAGAACCTGTTTTTGGGCAGCCCACCTCTCTGCGTCACCGATCGAGCTGTCGACCTCACCGCCACAGCGTTACTTCTTCCGCGCCAGCGCTGGATTGGACAGAAGCCGTACCGAAAGCGCGAGCGATGTCCAGCCCAACCCGAGAGCCAGTCCGCCGACGATGTCGCTGGGCCAGTGCTCTCCCAGGTAGATCCGCCCGATGCATACGGAGATGAGCACAAGACCGGCGATGACCCAGAGCCCGGCCACGATCGCTTTGGGCAGGCGTCCAACCGCCAGGCAGAGGATGAGCAGGATCAAAAACCAGCTGAAGAAGGCGACGTGCCCGCTCGGGTAGCTGGACGCGCCGGTGTGGCGGATCACATGGACCAGATCGGCTGACGGACGTGGGCGGTTGATGAACATCGCGGTGAGGGTGTAGATACCGCCGCTCAGCGCTCCCACGATCATCAGGGGAACGGCTCGCCAGTTGACCGCGGCCACGAGGAGGATCCCCGCTACGCCAAGGACCTGCTGGCGCGTGCCTTCGATCCAGTCCAGGGCGGTGAAGACTTGAACCAGAGGTCCCCAGCTGATGGACTGAATGAAGCGTTCGATCGGAACGTCGAATGGGAGGTAGGGAAGGCTCGCCGCGGCGGCCGTGTCGGCAGCATAGATCGCCATCCCGACGAGACCAAGCACAAGGAGGGCCCATCGAACAGGCGAGGTCGTCGCCTTTGGCGTGCTGATGGCGCCAATGACTGCGCTCAAGCGGCGCTACCCATCAACCGGATCCAGCGTGCGCAAGCGAAGGAGTGGAGACCCAGCGCCACGAATCCCAGCGCGATGACGCCCAGCAGGACTCGTCCGAAGGGCTGAGCCAGCAGGAACGCGAAAGCGCCCCCGAAGCCCTGGGCCTGGGTAGGATCGTTGTGGATGCCGGCCTGGACGACAAACCAGCCGATGACCACGAAGATCACGCCTCGGGCGAACATCCCGAAACGGCCGAGCCGGATCGCGAGGGTTCTTGTGGAGTCGCTCATCTCAGCGCCCTTCAGGTCCTTTGCGAAGGTAGCTCGATAGGATTCCAGAAACTGGCCCAGGCCAACCCCGATCGCAACCAGGCCGATGAGGATCGTCAGCGGGCCGCCGGCCGGATGGGTGAGGACCGACGCTATCGTTTTCTGGGTGCCGTCGGCGGCGCTTGCGCCTGACCCCATGAGGAGTTTGAGAGCGAAAATCACGATTGCCGCGTATGAGAGAGCGCTCGTGAGAAAGCCAAGCCTCGCCATGTAACCGGATGCGTCACTGCCACGGTGCAATGGGTCGTAGATCGCTCTGACGAAGCCCCACAGCGAATAGGCACCAAGGCCGATCGCGGCGACGATCAGCGTGAGCTTTCCGAACGGGTTGCTGATCAAGGCCACGAGGCTTCCCGTCAGATCGGTGGTCTGGCCCCCGGCGACGCTGAACACCACCCTGAGAGCAAGCAGGCCCATCACCGCGTAGAGGGCGCCACGCACCGCGTAGCCCAGTCGCTCCAGGAGCTCGAGCATAGGGTTGGTGGCCGCTCGCTTGACTGCGTTGTTGCCGGCCTGAGCAGTTGCCATCTCAGGCCGCCGCCTTGAGGCTCTTCTTCAGCGCTCGGACATCGAGGTGCGGGTTGGGATAGATCAACTTCATTTCCTCCATCGTCTCGATCAAAATCTGCGCGACGGCCCAGTTCCGGTACCACTTGCGATTGGCGGGGACGACGTACCACGGAGCCGCTTTGGTCGAACAACGTCTGATGGCCGCGGCATACGCTTTTCGGTAGTCATTCCAGTACCGGCGCTCGGGGATGTCGTTCCCGCTGAACTTCCACTGCTTGTCCGGTTCCTTCAAGCGGGCCAGGAGCCGGTCTCGCTGTTCCTCAGCCGAGATGTGCAGGAACACCTTCACGATCGCGGTGCCGTGCTTGACGATCTCAGCCTCGAACCGATTGATGATCTCGTAGCGCGCTGAGATCACATTGGACGGAACGAGCTCTCGTACCCTGGCAATTAACACGTCCTCGTAGTGGGACCGGTTGAAGACGACGACCTCGCCGGGATTCGGCAGCTCGCGCTTGATCCGCCAGAGGAATTCGTGCCGCCGCTCGTTCGAGGTCGGTGCCTTGAACGAAACGACCCTCACGCCCTGAGGGTTGAGGCCTCGCAGCGCATACCTGATGGTTCCGTCCTTGCCGCTGGTGTCCATGCCCTGCAGCACGATCAGGACTGAGCGCTTGCCTTCCGCGTGGAGGTTTTCCTGGAGCGCCATGATGTGCTCCTCGTCCGCCAGCATGCGTTCGTCAGCCACGTGCCGCTCAACGCCGTTGGTCTCCGACGGGTCCATCGCGGCCAGGTTGACCCGGCCCCGACGCGGACGCACGCTCAGGAGGTCGCGGACCGACTTGCGCTTGGCACCACTGTCTTTGTCTGGCATGCGTTGCTGAGGATGGACCGAGAGTGGTAACAAAGGCAGTAACTAGGGTTGGCGTGAGGGAGCCGGAGGAGGGGCCTGTGAATGGGCTGGAGAGCTGGTTTCTCACCAATTCTGAACGCGGAAACGATTTCAGCGGATTTGACCGGAGGCGAGCGGCCGGGCTGGGCTGGAGCACCGGCAACAGGGTCGAAACTCTGGTGCATGGAGCCACGTACTTTGGCCGGCTGTTGGGAGCCGTTCGAGACCTCGGCGCTGGCGACCAGCAGTATTTCACCGACTGGCGCGGCGACCCGGACG
>DATHDR010000130.1:0-6307 GCA_035318965.1 Verrucomicrobiia bacterium
CGCCTGCGCGGACGGAGAAGTCGACTTTGTCGTTGGCGACTACACCAGGAAATGCTTTGGTGATGCCGCGCATCTCAACCGCGTTCGAGCCGGGCGGCGACGTGCTCACTCGCTGCCCGGGACGTAGGGGATGCCGTCGGCGGCCGGAGGACTGCTGCGGCCGACCACACCGGCCAGCACGATGAGCACCAGGACGTAAGGCAGCATGCTCAGCAGGTAAGGCGAGACGTGGATGATCGAGTTGTTGGCGTAGATCGCCTCGCCCAAGCCGAAGATGAGGCAGGCGAGGGCCGCGCCGAACGGCGTCCACTTGCCGAAGATCACGGCCGCCAGCGCGATGTACCCACGACCGTCGGTCATGTTCGGGACGAACGTGTTCGAAACGCCGATTGCCAGGAACGCGCCCGCGAGGCCGGAGAGCAGCCCGCTTGTGATCACCGCGCCGTATCGGATTGCGTAAACGTTGATGCCGGCTGTGTCCGCGGCTTGCGGGTGCTCACCGACAGCTCGGATCCGGAGCCCGAGACGTGTCCTGAACAGGACGATGTGGACCAACACCAGGAGCAGAAGGGCCACGTAGACGATCACGTTCTGCTGGAAGAGCACGTGGCCGAAGAACGGGATCTGGTCGAGCACGGGAATGTCGAGATTGGGCAGCAGCTCCGAAGGACTGAGGTGACCTACGTCCTGAATTCCGTAGATCCGGTTGACAAGGAAGACGGTCAGGCCCGCGGCGAATATGTTGATGGCGATGCCGCTCACGATCTGGTCGGCTCGGTATCGAATCGAGACGACAGCATGGATCAGCGCCATCAAGCCACCCGCGGCCATGGCCACCAGCGTGGCCAGCCACGGATTGTGCCAGGCGAGGGCCGCGACGACTCCGAAAAAGGCGCCGGTTAGCATCATCCCTTCCATCGCGATGTTCACGACGCCGCTCCGTTCGGAGATGACGCCGCCCAGCGCGGGAAGCAGCAGCAAGCTCGCAGCCGCCAGCGCCTGGCCCCACAGAGAAGAGGTCAGCAGCAGGTTCAGGATCTCGGAAACGAAGCTCACGTGCCCCGGGTGCCCTCCTCAGGAGGTGGTGCCGCCGCCTCGGTCATCAGGGCCGCCGCCGGGCTGTCGGGTGGTCTGGCGGCTGGCGTTCGCCGGAGTCCGGGGAGGCGGAGTTTGATCGTGCGCAGGAAGTTGGCAGCGATGCTGAACAGGATCAACGCCTGGAGCACGCCGACCAGACTGCTCGAGATGCCCGCGTCCGACTGCATGACCGCCCCGCCCGCGTGCAACGCGCCGAAAAGCAGCGACGCGAGGACGATTCCGAGGGCGCTTCCAAGACCTAGCAGCGCCACCGCGATGGCGTCAAAGCCCGTCGTGTCGGTGAAGTACTTGTCGGTGAGGTTATGGTCAACGCCCGCGATCTGGATCGCTCCCGCCAGGCCGCTGAAGGCACCGGCGATGAGCATCGTCACGATGATGGTCCGTCGCACGCTGACGCCCGCGTAGCGGGCAGCACGCTGGCTCTGGCCGACGGCGCGGATCTCATAGCCAAGCGTCGTTCGCCACAAAAGGAAGGCAAACGCGATCACGGCGGCGATGGCGATCAGCAATCCGGTATGGACGCGGTAGACGCTCGCCGGGAGCCCGAAGATGATCAGCGAGTTGTCGGCGGGCAGCAGGGTCGCAAGCCGGGCGCCGGGTCCGATCGGCGAGGACTTTGAAAATCCGCCCGGCAACTGCAGCGGCCCACCGACTATCAGGTAGCGCATGAGCCACTGCGCGATGTAGTTGAGCATGATCGTCGTCACCACCTCGTGGGCGCCGACGGTGGCTTTGAGCACACCCGCGATGCCGGCCCAGAACGCTCCGGCCAGCATGCCGCCGATCAGGGCCATGGGTACGGCGATCGGTGAGGGCAGGTCGCCGAAATGAATTCCGATCACGGTGCACGCCATCGCGCCCGCGAGCAGCTGACCCTCCGCGCCGATGTTGAACAGCCCCGCTCGAAACGGCAGCGCTACCGCGACGCCGGCAGTGATGAGCGGGATCAGGAAGACGATGGTGTTGGAGACCTGAAGGGCCGGGGTCTCCCCGCCGCTGCAGAGAGCTCCGAGTCCCCCGCAGAGAAGGCCCTGGTACGCGGAGAAGGGATTGGCGCCGGTGGCGGCGACGATGATGCCTCCGACGACGAAAGCGAAGATGACCGACCCAAGTGGGACCGCCAGGCCGCGCCCGAGATTGCGCAGGGCCGGGAGGCGGAGGCGGGCAGCGCTGCCCGCCCCCGTTGCGTTGGCTATGCCGGAATGTCCGCGGGCGGGGTCATAGCGCCGGACTTGATCGCCGCCTGGACCCTGTCCAGCTCGGCCTGTATATCCGGCGTAATGGTCAGGTTATCAAGCGCATAACCGGCGCCGTCGTTGGCAATGCTGAACGTCAGGGCGCCGCTCTGGAAGTTCTTGTTGACCACGTTCTTGATCGCCGTATAGGTGGAGACATCGACTTTCTTCAGGGCGCTCGCGATCACTGATGGGTCCGAGTCCTTCTGGTCCGCGTCGACGCCGATGCTGTACACGCCGGCCTGGCCGGCTGCCTGCAGCACGCCGAGCCCGCAGCCGCCCGCGACCTGGAACAGGATGTCGGCCTTGGCAGCGATCTGGCCCTGCGCGACACCCTTGCACTTGGCGGGGTCGGTGAAGTCGTTCGAATAACCGACGAGGACCTTCATCGACGGGTCCTCCATCATCGCGGCCCACTTGAAGCCGGCGATGTAGTGGTTGACCGGTGGGATGCTGATCCCGCCGACCGCCCCGATCACATGCTGGTTCTTCTTCGCCTTGCCTGTCTTTTCCAGCATCCCTGCGAGCACGCCAACCATCGCGCCAGCGTCCTGCTCCTTGAAGAACAGCGACTGCACGTTGCTGTGCTTCAGGTCGACGCCCTTGGAGTCGGTGCCCGCGCCGTCGATGATCGAGAAGTGGATGTTCGGGAACTGTCCCGAAACTGTGCCGACCGCCTCCTGCATCAAGAAGCCGACTCCGATCACGAGGTCATAGCCCTTGGAGGCGAAGTTGGTCAGGTTCGGCACGTAGTCGTCACCGGTTTTCGACTCGGTAACGTCGCCCTTGACCTTGAAGTCGGTGATCGCCTTCTGGAGTCCAAGGTAGGCGAGGTGGTTGAAGCTCTTGTCGTTCAGTCCACCGGTGTCGGTCACCAGGCCGATCTTTAGTTGGACGGCAGGTGTACCGGACGTGCCGCCGCAGGCCACCAGCAGCATCGCCACCACGCCCGCCATGGCCAGGAACCGAACTCGTGAAAGACCCATGCTTCCAGCCCCCTTCAATCTATACAGGCTTCCACCGAAGAGGTCGTCGCTCCCGGATCGCGCGATTGTAGTCCACCCCGGGTTTGAATGTAAGTTAGCGGGAATGCAGGTCCTCGAGGTCATCGGCCGCAAGCGCGATGGCGGCGAGCACACAGCCGAAGAGATCGAGTTTCTGCTGTCCGGCTACGTGCGAGGGGAGATTCCCGACTACCAGATGGCGGCGTGGCTGATGGCGGTCTGCATCCGCGGCATGACTCGCGCCGAGACCCTGGCGCTGACCAGTGCGATGGTCGCCAGCGGCGAGGTGCTCGACCTCAGCGGCATCGAGGGCGTCAAGGTCGACAAGCACTCGACAGGAGGCGTCGGAGACAAGGTCACGCTGATCGCCGCGCCGCTCGCGGCGGCTTGCGGGGTGAAGGTGCCCAAGCTCAGCGGCCGGGCGCTGGCCCACACCGGCGGGACCCTGGACAAGCTCGAATCCGTGCCCGGGCTGACCGTCGAGCTCGAGCCCGCGCAGTTCATACGCCAGGTGCGTGAGATCGGCATCGCCGTTGCCGCCCAGTCGCCGCACATGGTGCCCGCAGACAAGATGCTCTACGCGCTGCGCGACGTGACGGCGACGGTCCCGTCGATCCCGTTGATCGCCTCCAGCGTGATGTCCAAGAAGATCGCCGCGGGCGCGGACGCGATCGTGCTCGACGTCAAATTCGGCCGCGGCGCATTCATGCCCGACGTCGATGCCGCGGTTGAGCTGGCCTCCGAGATGGTTCAGCTCGGCGAGGGTGCCGGGCGCCGCACCGTGGCTTTGGTCACCGCCATGGACAACCCGCTGGGGCGCTCCGTAGGCAACGCGCTCGAGGTGCAGGAGGCGCTGGACGCGCTGGCGGGCAAGGGGGACGACGAGCTGCTGCAGGTTTCGCTCGTCGTCGCCCGCGAGATGTGCTGGCTGGCGGAGGTTCAAACGGACCCAGATGAGGCCCTGCGTTCGGGTGCCGGCCGCGAGATGTTCCTGCGCATGCTCGCCGCACAGGGCGGCAGGCTGGACGAAGGCCTGCCGGTGGCGCCGGTCCAGGTGCCCATCGCATCTCCGGGTGATGGTTACGTTGAATCGATCGACGCGCTGGCCGTGGGCCTGGCCTCCCTCGAGCTCGGAGCCGGTCGGGTTCGCAAGGAGGACAAGGTCGACCACGCCGCGGGCCTGGTGATCGAGGCGGCGGTCGGCGCAAAGGTCCGCGCGGGCGATCCGCTGGTCACGGTCCACGCGCGTTCCAGGGAGCTGGTCGACCGCGTCACGCCAAGGCTGGAAAAGGCCTGGCGCCTCGTCGACCACGAGGTCAAGCGGCCGCCGCACGTGCTGGCCCGGGTCGACAAGGACGGCGTTACCCGGTCTCGATAGACTTCCAGCCGGTGGCAGCGACGGGCGAGAAGAAGTACCACGTCGGGCTCGCCAGGGGTGAGGTTGGCGATTACGTGTTGGTGCCGGGCGACCCCGGGCGCACGCCGATGATCGCGAAGTACCTGGACGGGGCGAAAGAGGTCGCGTTCAGCCGCGAGTACCGCACCTTCACTGGCTCGCTGGACGGCGTGCCGGTCTCGGCCATGTCGACCGGAATGGGCGGCCCGTCAATCGCGATCGGGATCGAAGAGCTGAGCGAGCTCGGCGTCCACACATTCCTGCGCGTAGGCACCTGCGGTGCGGCCCAGCCCGAGATCAAGATGGGCGACCTGGTGATCGCGCTCGGATCGGTCCGCAGCGAGGGAACACCAAACGGCTACGTGCCGCTGGAATATCCCGCCGTCGCCTCCTTGGACATGGTGAATGCTCTGATCGAAGCCGCGAAGGCGTCGGGCGCGCCGTATCACGTCGGGATCATGCGGTCGGTCGATGCGCTCTATTCAGACCTCATGCCCGACACGATGCCCCGGCCGCACGTGCGCGACGAGCTCGAGATGTGGTCACGCGCAGGCGTGCTGAGCAATGACATGGAGACCTCGACGCTTTTCGTTGTGGCGCGCCTGCGGAAGCTGCGCGCGGGCACGATCAACCTTTGCGTGGACGAGCTGGGCGCGGGAGAGATCCACCACCTCGACCCGTCCTACATGGATCGCATGCTGAAGGTCGCGGTGGATGCACTTCGGCTCCTCATCAAGGAAGACCGTGCCGCTGAAGGTAAGTAGCCACCCGCTCGTCGCCGACAACCTGCGCGGCTTGCGTGATCGCTCGACCGCTCCGGAGGAGTTCAGGGTGCTCGCCCGCAAGATCATCACGCTCCTGCTCTACGAAGCCACTGCCGATCTTCCGGTGACGCACGGCAAGGTGCAGACGCCGCTGACCGAGGCCGACGCGATCAGCATGGATCGGGAGGTGGTCGCCATCCCCGTCCTTCGCTCGGGCCTGGGGATCCTCGGCCCGGTGCTGGAGCTGCTGCCGCTCGTCAGCGTCGGCTACATCGGGCTCGAGCGCGACGAGGAGACGGCAGTCGCCCGCATCTACTACAAGAAGCTTCCGAAGCTCGAGGGCAAGGTTCCACTCCTCCTGGACCCGATGCTCGCGACCGGCGGGTCGGCCGCACAGGCCCTCGACCTGATCAAGGAGGCCGGCGGGCGCAACCCCCGAATGATCTGCGTGGTGGCGGCGCCCGAAGGCGTGAAGGTGCTCGAGGAGCGCCATCCCGAGGTCCAGATTTACACCGCGGCGCTCGACCAGGGGCTGAACGATCGAGCCTTCATCGTGCCGGGCCTCGGGGACTTCGGCGACCGTCTTTTCGGGACCCAGACTTAGCCCGTTAGCCGAACTTAGCCTCGTAGGCGGTCAAGCTGCAGCGCCTCAGCTCGTCGTCGCTCATGCCCATCGCCGCGGCCAGCTCGAACTCGCGGCTCAGGGTGGTGTCCGCGACGGTGCGCGAGTCGGTGCTGATCGTGCAGCGAACGCCTGCCCGCACCAGGCGCGGCAGCGGGTGCTCGGCGAGGCTCGGGACCGCCTTGCAT
>DATHDR010000131.1:0-10932 GCA_035318965.1 Verrucomicrobiia bacterium
AACTCCGCCAGGTACTCGCGCTGCGCGGACGCAAGACCCCGCCATCCATGATCCAGGGCGGACGTCAGAGCCCCTTCGATCTGCGAGCGCAGAGCCGGCGCCGATCGCTGGCTCGACCAACCGTACGCGACAAACTTGACCATGCTCAACCGCTGTCCCCGTTTCAGCCGCGCCGTCACAGTCACGCGCGCATGGTCCTCGCCGCTCTCGGAAGTCACCTCGCTCCCAGATGGAGCGGTGACCAGGTGGTCCATTCCCGTCGCGACCGTGAGCCCGCTCTTCTTCGTGGAGTGGATGAGGACTGCACGCGTGCCGTGGTGGTTCGAAAATTGAGACGCGAGGGGGGAATCGAGGATCACTGAGGCGCGGGGATCTTTGTTGGTCGTCTCACCCACTGGCTCGTTGGCTACGAGCTCTGACTGAAGGACGAAATCGGCTCCTCCATCGACGGGCTCGACCTCGTAGAGGATGGCCGCCAGCGCGCGATGCACGAGCGAGACCATGCGTGTGGAGCGCACCCTGATCACGCGGTGGGTGGGCGACTCCCACTCCACAGTCCGGCGCAGCACGCCCGCCTTGAGATCGAGCACCCGTTCATGCAACCGCAGCTTTCCGTATCGAATGTCGAACGGCTCATCGTCGACGAGAAGGCGGATTATCTTGCCGTTGGTGACATTGACGATCGACTGCCCGGCCTCCGGGTAACCGTATGCAGTCTCCGCATACGGAAGCGGGATCTCCTCATACACAGCGTTGAGGTAGGAACCCGCAATCACGTGAGGCTCGCCTTCATCGAGGTTTGCGCGCCATCCGATGTGTCCGTTGGAGAGCGCGAAGATCGACTCCGTCTGGCCCATCAGCTCGAGGTCAAAGTCCACCTCCCGCACAGCCCAGGGCTCAGTCACGAAGCCTTTGTTGGTGATCACGAAGGCTTCATCAGGTCGGCAAGATCCGTGACGACGATGTCGGCCCCCTGTGCGCGCAACGCCTCTGCCTGGCCCACGCGGTCGACCCCGACGACCAGGCCGAAGTCGCCGGCGCGGCCTGCCTGAACACCGGCCAGGGCGTCCTCGTAGACGGCTGAATCCGGCGGAGGTGTGCCCAGCATTCGCGCCGCCTCGAGGTACGTATCAGGCGCCGGCTTGCCGGCCAATCCCCTGGCATGGGCCACGTTGCCGTCCACCTCCGCGTCGAACAGACCCTGGATTCGAGCTGCTCGCAGCACCTCGGCGCAGTGGCGGCTTGCCGAGACCACAGCAAGCTTGAGCTGGGCGTCGCGAGCTGCGTGCACATAGCGGACCGATCCTTCATACGCCTCGACGCCATGCGTTCGGATCAGCTGCAAGAACAGGACATCCTTGCGGCTGCCGATGCCGTGCACCGTATCCGCGTCCGGGGGGTCGTTTTCGGAGCCTTCAGGCAGGCTGATGTGCCGCGCGGCGAGAAAGGAGCGAACGCCGTCTTCGCGGGGCTTACCATCCACGTACTCGTCGTAGTCACCGACCTCGTCAAAAGGCCGAAACTCTTCCCCGGTTCGTCGCGCACGCTCCTTCAAGAACGCGTCGAAAGTTTCCTTCCAGGCCCTGGCGTGGACTTTGGCCGTCTGGGTCAAGACGCCGTCGAGATCGAAAAGACAGGCCTGAATGTTTGCTGGCAAACCAAGTGAGCCACGGTCCGCCCTCACCAAATGATCGTAACGATGAGGCTGACTCGGCTCGGTCCCCCGTAGGGGGAGGTCGGGGGTGGGGGAGCGTCCGAAGTTGCTAGGTGTATGAGTGCCGAATCGGTATTGGCCAGACCTGCTCGGCGAAGATCACATACCGCTGCTTGGCGAAGGCTCCCGCCCACAATGGCCAGCACGTCGTGAGAGTCAGCTTGTATCCGTCCGAGTAGGGAACCAGGACGCTGCGATTGTCGGGATTGACGATCTGGCTTCCGGTCATCCGGTACCGGAACAGGCCGTAGCGCGTCTCGACGTCGATCTCGTCGCCTTTGGCCAGCTGCGGAAAGTTGATCCAGTAGACGTTGTGTGCCGCGACTCCGATCGTTCCCGGATCGCCGGGCCACATGGTGGTCGGATAGTGACCGGGACTGGAGTACAGGACGCCCGCGTCGATGCCTTCCTTCACCGCGGCGTAGTAATCGAGCTTCGGGATGCGGATCGCGAAATCAACCCCGTTCACCGGGTGCTTCAAAGCGGGATCGACGCCCGCCGGTGCGGACGGCCGCTGGCCGACCTGGCCCTGCCAGACCTGGGTCAAGTGCTGCTGCTCGCGCACGCCGCTCCACATCCCGTACGTGAAGCTTCCGATCAGGAACAGGCCGATGACCACGCACAAGAGCCACAGCATGCGCATGGGGTGCAGCCGACGGGATGACCGGCTCGCCGCGTGGGCGCCACGCAATGTTCGGCCTAGGGCCATTTCGAATATAAAACGCGCAGCGGTCGCCGGCTGGCGAGCCTACAGGACGAAGTAGAAAGTGGCTCCCTCGCCCACTGCGCCCTCGGCCCAGATACGGCCCCCATGGCGGTTGATGATCCGGCGGGCCGTGGCCAGCCCGATCCCGGCCCCCTCGAAGTCGCTCTGACTGTGCAGCCTCTGGAAAGCCCCGAAGAGCCGGTGCACGTAGATCATGTCGAAGCCGACGCCGTTGTCACGCACGTACACGCGAGACTCGCCATCCACGATTTCGGTGCCAACCACGACCTTCGGCGCCGTTTCCGTGTTGGTGAACTTCCACGCGTTGTTGAGCAGGTTGGCCAGGAGGATCCGGACGAGGCGTTTGTCCCCCGACGCTCTCATCCCCTCGGCGATCTCGACCTTGACCTTGCGGGCTTGGTTCCCGGCTCGAATCTCTCCGACAACTTCCTTCGAAAGTGCGGTGACGTCGAGGAGCTCGCGATGGATCTCACCACTCGTGAGGCGGAACAGCGATTGGAGGCCTTC
The DNA here is from genome assembly GCA_035318965.1 of Verrucomicrobiia bacterium. Lineage (GTDB taxonomy): Bacteria > Chloroflexota > Dormibacteria > Dormibacterales > Dormibacteraceae > Palsa-870. The sequence goes on from DATHDR010000131.1 coordinate 2,949, forward strand.
GAACACCGATGTCATGCGCTGGCTCGCGCGCCTCATCCGCTGCAGGTAGTCCTTTGCCTTCTTGTCAAGCTTGCTGCCATAGTCGTCGAGCAGGGCCTGGCTCAATCCGTCGAAGGCGAGCAGGGGCGCGCGCAGGTCGTTGGAAACCGAATAGCTGAAGGCCTCGAGCTCGCGATTGATCGCGGTCAGGGCCGTGGTGCGTTCTTCGACCAGCACCTCGAGCTGGCTGCGGTAGCGCCGAAGCTCCTGCTGCGCGCGATACAGCTCGACGAACACCGCAATCTTCGCACGGAGGATCGCCGGCACGACCGGCGCGAACACGAAGTCGACGGCGCCAAGGTCGTATCCCTTGCCCATGTCCGTCTCGGCCTGGTCAAGAGCGGTCACGAAGATGATGGGGGTCAGCTCTGAGCGCGGACGCTGCCGGATGAGCTCCGCAGTCTCAAAGCCGTCCATCATCGGCATGCGGACGTCAAGGAGGATCACCGCAAATTCCTGCCGGAGCAGCTGTCGAAGGCCGTCGGCTCCGCTCGAGGCCTCGACGACGTTCTCGCCGAGCGGCGCCAGGATCGTCTTGAGCGCGAAACGCTTGGTCGAATCGTCATCGACCACGAGGATGTTGACCGTCGATTGTGTCTTGGCTTGCGACTCCGCCATGGTGCGGCCGGGGCTGGTTATCATCGGACTTTCCGGAACAGGCTCACGCCATTCCGCACCGGCTGGTATCGGCTGCTGCCAGGAGAGAAGACGAGCGACTCGCCCTTGCCCAGAGCGAGATAGCCCGATCGCACCAGGCTGTCGTAGAACAGCCGATGCGCACGTTCCTGCAGCGTCGGCCGGAAGTAGATCAGAACGTTGGCGCAGACGATCAGATGGAATTCGTTGAACGATGCGTCTGTCACGAGATTGTGCTGGGCCCACGTGACGTTGCTTTGCAAGCTCCGGCTGAAGCGCGCGCTGCGCCCGGATACGGTGTAGTAGTCCGACAATGCCAGGCGGCCGCCGGCACGCCGGTATGCCTCTTCGTACGACCGCATCCGATCCAGCGGATAGGCCCCCATGCGCGCGACTGCGAGTGTGTCTTCGTTGAGGTCGGTGGCGTAGATCCTGGCGTGTCGTAGGACGCTCTCTTCTTCGAGCAGGATCGCAAGCGAGTAGACCTCCTCGCCCGTGGCGCAGCCGACCATCCAGATGCGCACCGACGGGTATGTTCGGAGCACGGGGATGACCTCGTCGCGGAGGGCGTGGACGAGCTCGACCTCGCGGAACATGCTCGTGACGCTCACTCCCACCATGCCGAGAAACCTCTGCATGCATGTCGCGTCGTGCAGGATGCGGTCCTGGTAGGCGGAGATGGTAGGGATGCCCTCCGCTTGCATCGCGGCGACGATGTTGCGCCGAAGCGGCCTCAGGGCGTACTCGCGAAAGTCGTACCCATAGGTGAGGCGGATCCCTTCGAGAAGAAGCTGAATCTCGATCTCCTCGAGCGCGACTTCGGCCGCGTCGGCCCGCATGGCGGCGCCCTCGGTCGAGCTCAAGGAGTGAGCCAGGACTTGAGCATAGACAGCAGCTCCTCGGTGTTCACCGGCTTGGCGATGTAGTCGGACGCTCCCGCTTCGATGCATTTCTCGCGGTCTCCTTTCATCGCCTTGGCCGTGAGGGCGATGATCGGCCGGTCGATGAACGAAGCCTGGTCGCGCATCTTCCGCATCGTCTGGTAGCCGTCCATCTCCGGCATCATCACGTCGACCAGCGCGATCTCGATGTCGCTCCTTGCCGCCAGGGTATCCAGGGCCTCCTGGCCCGAATCGACAGAGATCACCTCCATCTGCTGGCGCTCGAGCATGGCGGTGAGGGCAAATATGTTTCGGATGTCGTCGTCAACGACGAGGATCTTCTTGCCGGCCAGCGCAGTGTCGGCGGGCTGCGCGCCGTTCGATCCAGATTGAGTCATGGGTGGGCCGGCCTCGAGGATCGCGGTCACCTCGTCTTTCAAACGCTCGGGTGACCTGACCTCCTTGATCACGATGGTTTTTGTCGCGCGCCCGAGCTTGAGCTCTTCCTTCTTGGTCAGGTCCCTGGCCGTGTACACCAGCAGAGGCATGGACCTGAGGGCCTTGCGGCTCCGGATATGGTCGATGACCTGCCAGCCGCTGAGACCGGGTAGGCCAAGGTCGATGACGACGCATGTGAACTTCTGGTCCTCGAGCAAGGCAAGCGCCTCCTCACCAGATCCGACCGCGATCGTGCGAGCGTCGACCGACGCCATGAGATCCACGATGTGCTGTCTCTGGTAAGGGTCGTCCTCGACGACGAGCAGGGTTTTGTCCGTTGCCCCTGCCTGCTCGCGAGTAGAGACTGAATGAGACGCCTCCACGTGCCACCCTGCGCCGACCGCCACCGCGGTCCCGACAGGCCGCGGCGCGGTTTGCATCGAATCGTCCGAGCGGCCGTTCGCGGTCCCGTTCGACCCGCCGCGGCGAGGCTGCGACGGCGTGCCAACCGGCAGGTACACCGTAAAGACGCTCCCGACGCCCGCCTCGCTCTCGAGCCTGATCTCACCCCCCAGCAGCCTTGTGAGCTCACGGCAGATGGAGAGTCCTAGCCCCGTGCCGCCGTACTTGCGGCTGGTCGTGCCGTCTCCCTGCGCGAAAGCCTCGAAGATCGACTGCTGCTTGTCCTCCGGAATACCGATCCCGGTGTCGATGACGTTGAATGCGATCACCGCCGCCGCCCGGTCGAGGAGCTCGCTGCCGGCGCCGCCCCATCCGGAGGTTGCGACCTGCGCGACAAACTCCACCTTTCCACGTTCCGTGAACTTGAACGCGTTGCTGAGCAGGTTGTTCAGGATCTGCTGCAAGCGCTGCGGGTCCGTCTGCATCGTTTCGGGCAGCCCCGGCCGCAGATCGATCGAAAACGCAAGCTTGGTCGCCTCCGCGACATGCCGGAACGTGCGCTCCAGCATCGGCTTCAGCTCTGCGAGCGGCCAGTTGGCGATGTCGAGGGTCACCGTGCCGGACTCGATCTTCGACAGGTCGAGGATGTCGTTGATCAGCTTCAAGAGGTCCGTCCCGGACGAACGAATGATGGTTGCGTATTCGATCTGCTTCGCGAGCAGGTTCCCGTCCGGGTTGGCGGCCAGCTCCTGGGCCAGGATCAGCAGGCTGTTCAGAGGCGTCCGGAGCTCGTGCGACATGTTGGCCAGGAACTCGGACTTGTAGCGAGAGGTCAGCGCGAGCTGCTCGGCCTTTTCCTCGACGAGGACCTTGGCCGACTCGACCTCGTTCCTTCTCTGGTCGATCTCGGAGTTCTGCTGCACCAGCTGCCGCGCCTTCTCGGCCAGCTCCTCGTTGGTGCGCTGCAGCTGGTCCTGCTGGCTTTGCAGCTCGTTGGCGAGAGATTGCGACTGCTTGAGCAGGTCTTCCGTGCGACTGTTGGCCTCGATCGTGTTGAGGACGATTCCGATGCTCTCCATCAGCTGGTCCAGGAAGTCCATGTGGGTCGCGCTGAAGGGCTTGAACGACGCAAGCTCGATCACCGCCCTGACGTCGCCTTCGAACAGCACCGGCAGCACGACGATGTTGGCCGGAGTCGCCTCCCCGAGCGCGGAGTTGATCCGGATGTAGTCACCTGGGACATCAGTGAGCACGATTCGGCGCTTCTCCAGCGCACACTGCCCGACCAGCCCTTCGCCGAGGTGGAACTCCTTGGGCAGGTTCTTGCGCTGCCTGTACGCGTATCCCGCCTGGAACGCCAGGTGGGTGGGCTGTCCGTTGGGTCCGATCATGCTGTAGAAGACGCCGTGCTCCGCGTTCACCAGGGGAGCAAGCTCGGACAGGATCATCTTCGACACGGTCATCGGGTCGCGCTGGCCCTGCAGCATCCGGGTGAATCGCGCGATGTTCGTCTTGAGCCAGTCCTGCTCGGTGTTCTTCTCGGTCGTGTCCTTGAGGTTGCGGATCATCTCGTTGATGTTGTCTTTGAGGCTCGCGACCTCTCCGCTTGCATCCACGCCGATGGATCGGGTGAGGTCACCCTTGGTGACGGCCGTCGCCACCTCGGCGATGGCCCGCACCTGCGTGGTGAGCGTGGCGGACAGCTGGTTGACGTTGTCGGTGAGGTCGCGCCACGTGCCCGAGGCTCCAGGCACTCTTGCCTGGCCGCCCAGCCGCCCTTCCACGCCGACCTCGCGAGCGACGCTCGTCACCTGGTCGGCGAACACAGCCAGCGTGCCGGTCATGCTGTTGATCGTGTCGGCGAGCGCGGCAATCTCGCCTTTGGCCTCGAGGGTCAGCTTGCCTTTCAGGTCGCCGTTGGCGACCGCGGTGACCACGCGAGCGATGCCCCGTACCTGGTCGGTGAGGTTGCTCGCCATGGTGTTCACGTTGTCGGTCAGGTCTTCCCAGATACCGGCCACGCCTTCGACCTTGGCCTGGCCGCCGAGCTTTCCGTCCGTGCCCACCTCGCGCGCGACACGCGTCACCTCGTTGGCGAAGGCATTGAGTTGGTCGACCATCGTGTTGATGGTGTTCTTGAGCTCGAGGATCTCGCCCTGGACGTCGACTGTGATCTTCTTGCTGAGGTCGCCCTCGGCGACCGCGGTCGTCACCTCGGCGATGTTGCGCACCTGGCCGGTCAGGTTGCCGGCCATGGTGTTGACGTTGTCGGTCAGGTCTTTCCATACACCGCCGACACCCTTGACGTCCGCCTGTCCGCCGAGGCGGCCTTCAGTGCCCACCTCACGAGCGACGCGCGTCACCTCGTTCGCAAACGCATTGAGCTGGTCCACCATGGTGTTGACGGTGTTCTTCAGCTCGAGGATCTCTCCTCGAACGTCGACGGTGATCTTCTTGCTCAGGTCGCCGTTGGCGACCGCGGTCGTCACCTCGGCGATGTTGCGCACCTGGCTCGTCAGGTTGCCGGCCATGAAGTTGACGTTGTCGGTCAGGTCCTTCCAGACCCCGCCCACACCGCGAACCTGGGCCTGGCCGCCGAGGCGGCCTTCAGTGCCGACCTCGCCGGCGACACGCGTCACCTCTCCGGCGAATGCGTTCAGCTGGTCGACCATCACGTTGACGGTGTTCTTCAGCTCGAGGATCTCGCCTCGGACGTCCACCGTGATTTTCTTCGAAAGGTCGCCGTTGGCGACCGCGGTCGTCACCTCGGCGATGTTGCGCACCTGGCCGGTCAGGTTGCCGGCCATGAAGTTGACGTTGTCGGTGAGGTCCTTCCACACGCCGGCGACGCCCTTGACGTCAGCCTGGCCTCCAAGCTTGCCCTCAGTGCCCACCTCACGGGCGACACGCGTCACCTCACCGGCAAACGCATTGAGCTGGTCGACCATCGTGTTGACGGTGTTCTTGAGCTCCAGGATCTCGCCCTGGACTTCGACGGTGATCTTCTTAGAGAGGTCGCCGTTGGCGACCGCCGTTGTCACCTCGGCGATGTTGCGCACCTGGCCGGTCAGGTTGCCGGCCATCCCGTTGACGTTGTCGGTGAGGTCTTTCCAGACACCGCCCACGCCGCGGACCTGTGCCTGGCCTCCCAGCTTGCCTTCGGTCCCGACTTCGCGGGCCACACGCGTCACCTCGGAGCTGAAGGAACGCAGCTGGTTGACCATCGTGTTGACGGTGCGGGCCGTCTCGAGGAACTGGCCCTGCAGCCGGCGCCCTTCGATCTCGAGCGCCATGGTCTGCGTCAGGTCGCCGTTGGCGACGGCGCTGATGACGCGCGCCATCTCGGTGTTCGGGCGCACGAGGTCATCGATCAAGTCGTTGACCGCATCCAGGGTGGAGGCCCAGACGCCGCCGGCGTCGCCCAGGCTGGCGCGCTTCATCTGGCCTTCTTTTCCGACGCGCCGGCTCAAGCGCCGAAGCTCGCGTTCCAGGCGCTGGTTCGACTCGATGACGTCGTTGAATGCGCTCGCGACCTTGCCGGCGCCGCCGGTCCAGTTGGACGGCATGCGCGCCGAGAAGTCGCCCCGCTTGACCGAGGTCAGTACGGCTAGCGCGACGCGACTGTCGATGGTGTCAGTTGCTGCGACCTTGGTGGCCATCTAAATCCTTCCTTCCTTCCTTTAGCTCGATGCGAATTTCCGAGTCGTGTTTGCGTTGCCTGTCATAGGTTCTGTGGAACCCAGAATCCGACCCTGGCGCCGGCACCGGGCTCGCTTTCGATGCGGAACCAGCCGCCGGCAAGCTGTGCGCGCTCTTTCATCGCGAGCAGCCCGAGATGTCCCGGCATGTGAACAGCCTCAGCGACGACGAAGCCCGCGCCGTCATCGGCGATCTCGACTTTGATCCCTCCGTCCACTGGCGTCGCTGCCAGGAACACACGCGTCGCGCGGGCGTGCTTCTCGACGTTGGTCAGAGCCTCGGCGACGTTTTTGAGCACGATCGCCTGGATGGCGGCGGGAACTTCATCCGGGAGCTGCAGGTCGATCTGCGTTTCGATCCCGGAATGAAGGCGAAGTGTTTCGAGGCGCTCGCTGATCGCCTCGTTGAGGTCGACGTGCATCTCGAGGGTCTCGGTGCTCATGTTCACCAGCAGCTGGCGCAGTGAGTCCTCGACTTTGCGCAGGGTGCTCTTGAGCTGCTCGAGCTGGACGGCCTGATGACTTCCGTTGGCCTCTGCCCGGATCCGCTCGAGCTGAAGCTCGGCCGCCGTCAGGAGCTGGAGGGAGTCGTCGTGGAGCGCGCTGGCAAACCGCCGGCGCGCCTCGTCGCCGCCCGAGGCGATGTTGCTCATCAGCCGGCGGCGGGCGGCAACTGCCTCTTCCAGCCGTACAGCGGTCGTGCCCAGGTCGTCCTCCGCCTCCTTGTACTGCCAGACAAGCCCGGTGGCCATGGCGGCCAGGCGCAGGACCCACAGGTCGTTGGAGTTGAATCCCCGGCGAGAGTCGTATGCGACGACGGCGCCGATGCGGCGATCGCCGGCTCGCCAGGAAACCGCGATCGAGTTCTTGATGCCGAGCAATCCGACCTCGCGCCACAGCGAATCGAGCTGCGGCGAGGTTCCCTTCTCGAGGTCGAGCTCATCGCGGAACACGATGCGGTCGACGATGCCCTCTTCGTGTGCGGCGAGCTCGATCTGCAGCCGGTGGATTGGCGAATCGGCGGGAAACCCGAAAGCGGTCGGCTGGAGCGAGAGGATTCCTCGGGCGCCAAGCCGCCAGAAGGCAGCGCGGCGCGCGCCGACCAGGCCGGCGACAGTCTGGCTGAGGCGGCCGAAGAAGGCAGGGAGCTCTTCATCCGCATCCAGGTAGGAGGAGACCGCACCAAGGGCGGCAAAGGCTGCCTGCTGGGCCTTCTCCAGGCTCTGGACCGCACGCGAATTCGGTTTGCGGGCCAGCTCGCCCGCACCCGTGCCATTACCTCCTAGCGCCGGATCCGATCGGCTGCTCGCCGGCAGCGCCACTATCTCCACGCTCCCCTCCAGGCGAATTTCTTCGGCCTACATCAAATCGCTTGGGGCTGTGGTTCGTCGCCGTACAAGTGAGGTAGACGAAGCGGTGTACGAAAAACCCTTAGAACTGGTGTGCCCCCCTCTTGCGAGGGGGGCACGTCTAAGAAACGTGCGGCGAGGGGCCTTTACTCAAGATCGCAAGTCAATCCGTGGGCAAAAAAGAACCGGGCCCGCGAGTTGCGGGCCCAGTCTGACCAGACGTCGATTATCGGCGCCGCCGAATCCGGAGGCCGATGCCTCCAAGCAGGACCATGATGGCCCCGACGATGCCCCCCGCGACGGGGGCTCCGGTCGCCGCCAGGGAAACTCCAGATGTAGCGGTTGCTCCGGCCACGTTGCCGGTCGCTGTGGCGCCGCCAACTTCGCCGGTACCGGTGCCGCCGGTGTTACCACCGCCGGTGTTTCCGCCACCCGTGCTCGCGGTCGTCCCGTTGACGCTGCCCGCGCTCGCCACGCTGCCCGTCGTCTGCTGGACGGTCGGGGTCGAGGCGTTGACGCTGCCTGCGCTCGCCACGCTGCC
>DATHDR010000132.1:0-5622 GCA_035318965.1 Verrucomicrobiia bacterium
GGCTCCGCGACCTCTGGACCCATCGCATCCATACCGGCGATCATCTCTGGATGCCAGCCGCTTCGCTTGAATACAGTCGAGACAAGTACGAGCCGTTCCACGAGTTCGGGATGCTGGATTGCAGTTCGCAGCGCCACCGCGCCGCCCAGCGAAAAACCCATGATCGCGGCGCGCTCGAGCTTGAGTTCCGTGATCAGCGCCGCGATGTCGTCGGCCATCGTCTCGAAAAGCATCGGCCGATCTGCGGCCGGCGACCGGCCGTGGGACTGGAGATCCACTCCGATGACACGACGTCCAGCTGCAAGAAGCTCGATATTAGGACCGAACATCTCAATTGACCCGAACCCGCCGTGCAGCAGGACGAGGGGCGAGCCAGTTCCTGAGATCTGATAGCCGAGTTCGATGCCGTTGACATGCGCAACCATGGAGCCATTCGTTGGTTTGCTCATTTCGCTCTCAATTTATCGCAGGTCGGCGGCGCGGTAGGTCCATCAGCTGACTAAGGTGAGCAGCTGTGAGGTTCATTGAGCTCGCTGCGAACCTGGACCAGATGGAGGCCACGAGCAGCCGGAACGAGCTGGTTCGCATTCTGTCCGAGGTGTACCGGGCCAGTTCGCTGGACGAGCTCGAGCCGATCACGTACCTCATCCAGGGCCGGCTTGCGCCGTTTTTCGAACCAGTTGAAATCGGCCTCGGCGAGAGGCTGCTCATCACCGCCATCGCGAGCGCTTACTCCGCTCCGAAGGAGGAGGTAATCAAGCTGAACCGCCAGACCGGTGACCTCGGCGTCACGGCGCAACGCCTGGCGCCCGTCTCGCACCGCGAGTCGCCCTCGATCGTCGAGGTGCACCAGCGCTTGTCCCGGATCGCCGCCGCGGGGGGTGCCGGCAGCCAGCAAGAAAAGCTCGATGGCTTCACCGGCCTGCTCGGCGACCTGGATTCCAGTTCGGCAAAACACCTGGTGCGAATCACCCTTGGCAAGATGCGGCTGGGAATCGGCGACCCGACCGTTCTCGATGCGCTTTCATTTGCAAAGAGAGGAGACCGGTCCCTGCGACCGATCCTGGAGGCGGCCTACAACCGCACCTCCGATCTGGGCCTCATCGCGCGGACACTCTGGGACGCTGGTGAGACCGGGCTCGACGCGCTGAAGGTCACGGCCGGCCACCCGCTCCGGCCACAGCTTGCCGAACGCCTTCCGAACCCGGAGGCGGTGATCAAGAAGCTTGGGACCGTCGGCGTGCAGCCGAAGTACGACGGCTTACGCGTCCAAATCCACAAGAACGCGGACGAGGTGAGCATCTTCTCGAGGAACCTGGAGTCAATGACGGAGATGTTCCCGGAGCTTGTCACCGCCGCCTCCAGCCTTAAGGTCGAGAGCGTCATCCTCGATGGCGAGGCCATCGCTTACAACCCCGAATCCGAGGAGTACGTCCCCTTTCAGGAGACGACCGCGCGCCGGCGCAAGGAGGGTATCCAGGAAATGGCTGCACGCGTGCCGATGCGTGCGTTCATCTTTGACGTGATGTTCCGCGACGGGACCGACCTGACTCCGCTGCCCTACCAGCAGCGTTTCGCGATTGCCCAAGAGCTGCTCCGCGAGTCGGACACGCTTGTGACCGCGCCCCTGACGCAAACGGATTCGGCCGATGTGCTGACTCAGGAGCTGCTTGACAACATCAGTCGCGGCCTGGAAGGAGTAGTGGCCAAGCGCCTGGACTCGCCCTATCAAGCGGGCGCCCGCAACTTCAACTGGGTGAAGTTGAAGCGGAACACGAGCGGTCAGCTCAACGACACCATCGACCTTGTCTTGCTCGGCTACTACCGAGGCAAAGGCAAGCGGGCAGAGTTCGGCGCGGGCGCTCTTCTCGCCGGCGTCTACGACAGCGACAAGGACGAGTTCGTGACCATCAGCAAGCTTGGCACCGGACTTTCCGACCAGGGCTGGCGTGAGATCCACGAGCGGCTGGCGAAGCTCGAGGTCGCGGAGAAGCCGGCGCGAGTGAACTCGATCTTCGTCCCTGACGCCTGGCTGGAGCCGGCGATCGTGGTGGAGGTGCTGGCCGACGAGATCACACCGAGCCCACGTCACACGGCCGGCATGACCGGGGACCAGCCGGGGTTCGCTCTGCGCTTTCCTCGGATCATCTCCTTCCGGACCAAGGACAAGACGCCCGAGGACGCCACCAGCGTCCGCGAAATCCGGGAGATGTTCGAGCAACAGCGGCAGCCGGGCCGCGGTCGACCGGCTGAGAAAGATCGACCGAACGGTTGATGTGCCCCTGAAAGCCTGGTCCTAGCCTTCGTCCATAGCGGGATCGCATGACATCCCGTCATCGCTTGAACTGTTAGGAGGACCGATGGGACAACGACAACCAACTGCGCGACTTTCCAGGACGTGTGCAGCTCCGCCCGCCGCGGTCTACGACCTGCTGGCCGACCTGCGCTCGCACGTTCAGTGGGGAGGGGCCGAGCAGAGCAGTGACTTCAGATTGCTCTCGCTCCAGGCTCCTGACGGCCCGGCCGAAGTGGGGACGGACTTCTCGAGCACAGGAACGATTCCGATGTCCCGTAAGCAATGGGAAGACAGCTCCACCGTGACAGTGGCGGTGCGGCCGTCAACTTTCGAGTTCGTGACCGAAGGCCGGGTTGGCATCGGCAGCAGCGCGATGCATGCGCGCTATGTGCACCGATACGAGATTGCCCCGACCAAGGGGGGTTCCCTCGTCACCTACACCATGACGCAAGGACAGATCGCCAATTCGTTCCTCAGGCTGTCGCTCCCGGTGATCCGGCAGCTCACCTGGCGGTACGCCATCCCGATGATGGCCGGCCGGGGCTTTCGTAATCTGTTAGCCGCAGCCGAAGCACCCTCGCGAGCCTCTGACCGGAGCAAGGCACGCGTTGCCTCGCGCGACGCTTAGGGCGAGCGGTGGGAGGCGGCCAGCGGCATTTCATCGGCGACGGCCGCGATGATCTGCGCGATTGTCTTTGGCTTCTGACCGGTCACCTTCTCGTAGTCGTCGGAGACGATGTCGAACTCGCCGGCCCGCATCGCTTCGTATGAAGTCTGCCCGGCTTCGAGCGACCAATCAGGCCGTCCCTGGGCCTTCCACCGTTTGATCCACTCAGTGTCTGAAATCGGCTCGTAGGTGTAGCGGTCGCCAGTCACTTCTGAGGCGATCTGCGCAAGCTCCTGCATCGACACGGATTCCGGCGTCGTGATGTTGTAGACCTTGCCCTCGTGTCCTGTTTCGGTCAGCGCGACCGCTATCACGTCGGCGAGCTCAGCTCGGTACGAAAAGCTCATCCGCGCGACATCGCCCGGCTCCCGGGCGACTCCATCCGAGTCAAACCACCCAGGTATGTCATCGGCATACATGCTGTTGCGAATCGCTGTCCATGGCACCCCCGACGCTCGCAGCATTTCCTCAGTGGCGCCGTGCTCTTGCGCGTGGGAAAAGATTGCGGTGTCACCTGCGTTGACGAAGGACAGATAGATGAGGTGAGCCACATCCGCCTTCGCGGCCGCCTCGATAAACGACCGATGTAGGTCAATACGCGTATCGCCGCCGATCCACAGTGACACCATGAAAACGCTATCGCCTTTGCGCAGGCCCTTGGCGAGCGCATCAGGTTTGCCGTAATCGGCAACTTCCACTTCCACTCCATCGATCCGGGGCGCACGATCTGGATTGCGCACGAGGAGTCGCATTACTTGGCCCTTCTGCTGGAGTCTTCGTGCCACAAGGCCTCCAACGCGGCCAGTCGACCCTGTGACGACGATCATGATTTTCTGGGCTGTGCGCTCACGTCCTGGCTGAGAACCTCAGCCGCGACCCGGAAGGCTGTGTTGGCGGCCGGTATGCCGCAGTAAATCGCGGTCTGCAGCAACACTTCTTTCAGCTCGTCGACCGTAACGCCGTTGTTAACGGCCCCACGCAGATGCACCCTGAGCTCCTCCGCCTGGCCCAAGGCAACCAGCATCGCCACAGTGATGCAGCTGCGAGTCCGTCTATCGAGTCCGGGTCGCGCCCAGACATCACCCCACGCGTACCGGGTCAACAGGTCCTGGAAATCTTCGGTGAGCGACGACCTGGCGGCATCTGCCCGGTCCACGTAGGCGTCGCCCAAGACCGCGCGCCGGATCGCCGTGCCTCGCTCTCGCTGCTGATCAGCCATCGTTTTTGACCTCGCTTCTGTAAATCGCCAGGGCCCTGTCGACTGGAGTGAGGCGCCAAGGAAACCGCGGCCTTGCAATCCGCCAAGGGGACTGGCGCAAGTTTAGTCCGCCCACGGAGGATTTCGAATTAACATGAGGCCCTTGAGATCGCCGGGCGCGCGCAGGGCGCACATCCACCAGACGGCGCACTCAAGAACTGACCCGGAAGAAGTCCGCGACCTGCACCTGCGAAAGCTGCGGGCCGGGCTCGCTGAAGTGCTGAAGTCCAACGCCTTCTGGCGGTCGCGGCTGACCGAAGTCCGGAGCTGGGACGACTTCGAGCGCCTGCCGCTGACCACCAAGGCCGAGCTCCTGGAGGACCAGGCTGCCCAACCGCCCTTCGGCACCAACCTGACCTACCCGCTCGACCGCTACGTCCGCCTGCATCAGACCTCAGGCTCGAGCGGCGATCATCCGCTGCGCTGGCTGGACACAGTGGAGTCGTGGGACTGGTGGGTGCGGATCTGGTCCGAGCACGTGTACCCCGCCGCCGGCGTCGGCGCGTCTGACCGCGTTTTCTTCGCCTTCTCCTTCGGGCCCTTCATCGGCTTCTGGTCGGCGTTCGGGGGAGCTGAGCGGCTGGGCGCCCTGGCGATCTCGGGTGGAGCGATGACCAGCGAGCAGCGCGTCCGCACGATGCTTGACCTCCGCGCCACCGTGCTCATGTGTACTCCGACCTACGCTCTCAGGCTGGCCGACGTAGCACGAGGTCTCGGCATCGACCTTGCGACGTCCGACATCCGAGTCACCCTCCACGCTGGTGAGCCGGGCGCGAGCATCCCCGCGACTCGTGCGGCCATCGAGTCCGCCTACTCCGCGGTGTGCTTCGACCACACAGGCATGACCGAGCTGGGCCCAACCGGCTTCAGCTGCTCGCAGCGGGATGGCATCCACGCGGTTGAGTCCGAGTTCATCTTCGAGGTGCTGGACGGAGCGGGGCGGCCCGCCACCGAAGGTGAGCTGGTCGCCACCAACCTGGGGCGCTGGGGCATGCCGCTGGTGCGCTACCGGACCGGAGACCGCGTCCAGCTCTCGCGCGAGCCATGCTCGTGCGGCAACCAGTTCATCAAGCTGGTCGGAGGCATTCGAGGGCGGGTCGACGACATGTTCACGGTGCGCGGCGTGAACCTCTACCCGTCACAGGTCGAGGACATCGTGCGTGGCCATCCCGAGGTCACGGAGTTTGTGATCGAGCATCGTCGTGTGCGCGAGATGGACGAGGTGTCGCTGCTCGTTGAGATCGCCGGCGATGACCCTACCGAGCGCCTCGAGGCTGACCTCCGCCAGGCACTCGGCGTACGCCTCGGATGCAAGGTCGTAGAAACCGGGACTCTTCCACATTCCGAGCTCAAATCGAAGCGGATCGTGCGGGTCGTCGAGTGAGGTCGGTCCAGGTCCCG
>DATHDR010000133.1:0-2332 GCA_035318965.1 Verrucomicrobiia bacterium
GCTTGTCAAGTCTCCGACCGACTTCATGGTTCATACCGCGCGGGCGCTCGGATCGAGCAATTCAAAGCTCATCGCAGGTGCCGGCGCCGGTATGGGGCAGTCGCTGTTTGACCCCCCTGATGTCGGCGGTTGGCCGAACAATGAGTCGTGGATCTCATCCAACACGGTCGTCGAGCGTGTGAATTTCGTGACCGCGGCACTGAGCCAGATCAAGACCGCGCCGCCACCCGCTTCGCATGCTGCGCGTGTGCATCTCGACGGCGTCCTCAGCCCTCAGACGGCGAGCCTTCTGAACAATGCCGCCGATGATCGCGCCCGCTGGTTCATCACGCTCGCTTCCCCGGAATTTCAGCTCAAGTAGGTGCAGAAGAAATGACCAGAGAGATCGGCATCAACCAGCTCAAGCGGCGCGACTTTCTCAAGGCCGGCCTTGTGTTTGGCGCAGGAGCGGCGGGGTTGGCCGCCGGCTACGCGGCAGTGCCCGACGCTTTCGCGCGCGCGGTCTACGCCGCCAAGCGTGAGGGCGTGACCAACGACAACATCCTGGTCATGATCCAGCTGGCGGGCGGCAACGACGGGTTGCGAACGGTCGTGCCTCTTGCCGAGCCTGCGCTCCACGATCTGCGCCCGAAGCTCTCTGGGCCGATGGTCTCGCAGGCGCTGCCCCTCAACGAAAAGTTCGGCTTGAATCACAACCTCGGCGCCATCAAGGGGCTTTGGGACAAGGGCCGGGTCGCCATCGTCCAGGGCGTCGGGTATCCAAACCCGACCTTCTCGCATTTCGAGTCGATCCGGGTCTGGGAAACGGGAGATCCCACCCGCCGCCAGGTCGACGGCTGGCTGGGGCGAACCCTGGCAAGCGCGTATGACTCCAACGGTCACCCGCTGACGAGATGCGCGTGCGGCGCCACGGACGTGCCTGGCGCGCTTCGCGACCTGCAGGCGACCATGACCGTGATCCAGAACCAGAAGACTTTTGGGTTCACGGGTGGCAGCGAGGTCGAGGCAGCAGTCGGCGCGCTCTACAAGGGCACTCCAGGAATCTATGGAGCGCTGTTCGACACCGCAATCGCCACGGCCACGGAGACGATGGCCACCCTGGCCACCTCCGCAGCGAGCTACCAGCCGATGGCGGATTACAGCGACAAGGTGCAGCTCGTGTATTCGTCCAAGAACCAGCTGGCCGCGGCTCTCCAGCTCGCGGCGGAGCTCATCGTCACCGGGACCGGCGTCAAGCTGCTGCACGTCACGCTCGGCGGGTTCGACACGCACTACACCGAGCTCAATCGACACGACGACTTGATGGGCTACCTTGATTCGGCTGTCGGCGCCTTTTATCAGGATCTCGCGGCCCACGGCATGGCCGACAAGGTGCTCATCGCGACCTGGTCGGAGTTCGGCCGGCGGCCAAAAGAAAACGCCAGCGGAGGCACCGATCACGGCGCTGCCGCGCCGCTCCTGTTGATCGGCGACCCCGTGAAGGGCGGACTGTACGGCGAGGCTCCCAGCCTCACCGCACTCGACGGTTCGGGCAACCTGAAGTACGCGGTCGACTTTCGCTCCGTGTACCAGGAAATCCTCGGCGGCCACCTCGGCGCGGGCTCGAGCCAGATCCTCGGGGCATCGTTCGACCGCGTGCCGTTCCTCAAAGCCCCGGTCGCGGCGACCGTCTGAAATGCGCGCCGCCGGGCTCAAGGTGGGAGCCACCGTCCTCACCGTCGCGACGACTGCGCTCTCGGCGCTTTACGTCACCTCTCACCTGAAGAACCCGGCAGCGCCTCTCCAGCCAACAGTGCTCAGATCCAGCAGCGCTTCAACTGTGACGGGTTCTGGTGGGACGCTCACGCTCGGACCCTCGGTTCAGCCCAGTGACGTGCAACCGGTGACGTCGACGTATGCGTCGTAGCGCTCAGCTCGAGGAGCATCACTTCGAAGCGCTGGGCACCAGCTGCAGCCTGTTCGCGGTCGGCCAGTCGCGAGACCGCGTGCTGGAAGGTGAGCTGTGGACCCGCCGCCTGGGTGCACGCCTCACCCGCTTCTCGCCGGACAGCGAGCTGTCCGTCTTCAACGCGTCGGCCGGCCGGTGGGTCGAGATCAGCGGAGAGCTGGAGGCGCTCCTCCGCGAGTCGCTGCATGCGTTCGAGACCAGCGGAGGCCTCGTCAATGTCGCGGTGCTGCCCTCGATGATCGGTATCGGGTACACGAAGCCCCTCTCGAGCGGGCGGCCGGCGGCCACGTTGACCGAAATGGGGCCGGCGCCGGCACTGCCCGGCGTGCTCGAGATCAAGCAGGGTGCTGGGCGACTCGAGCCGGGGGCAGGGATCGACCTCGG
>DATHDR010000134.1:0-3333 GCA_035318965.1 Verrucomicrobiia bacterium
TGAAAGAGGTGGGGCTGGAGGCGACCGAGCTCGGGCCCCCAGGCTACCTGCCGGAAGACCAGGATGAACGCAGCGAGCTGCTGGATCGCCACGGGCTGCGACTCATCGCGGGCTTTCGGGCCGCTGTGCTTCACGA
The DNA here is from genome assembly GCA_035318965.1 of Verrucomicrobiia bacterium. Taxonomy (GTDB): domain Bacteria; phylum Chloroflexota; class Dormibacteria; order Dormibacterales; family Dormibacteraceae; genus Palsa-870. Next base: position 137 of record DATHDR010000134.1, read on the forward strand.
TCGCAGCCGGCGCGCGCTCGATGAGATCGAGCAGTCGGCCAGGACGCTGGAAGCCTCGGGCGCCGAGGTTCTCGTCCTGGCGGCGGCCCTCCCCGGCGAGAGCTACGATCGGGATGAGCGTCTTGCTCCGGCGGATTGGATCGCGCTGGCCGAGGCGTTGGTCGCGGCGGAAGAGCTCGCCTCGGCGCACCGGCTCCGCCTGGCGTTTCATCCTCACGCGGGCACCGCGGTCGCGCAAAAGGAGGACATTTACACGCTGCTGGAGACCACCTCGGTCGAGATCTGTCTCGACACCGGGCACCTGTTTTTGGGCGGCGCCGATCCCGTAGCGATCGCGCGCGACGCGGCCGGGCGGGTGAGCCACGTGCATCTCAAAGACGTCGATGCCCGGCTGGCCGGGCTCGTACGCGACGGCGAGCTGTCGTATGCCGAAGGGGTGAGAGCAGGCCTTTACCGCCCGCTCGGGGCTGGAGACCTTGACATCGGGGAGGTTGTCGGTCGGATCCAGGATGCCGGTTATCGGGGCTGGTACGTGCTCGAGCAGGACACGGCGCTTACTGTCGAGCCGGCGCCGGCCCGCGGTCCACTCATGGCGGCGCGCCAGAGCCTTGAGTACTTTCGTCGAACAGTCAGCGCCAAGCAGCACATCACCGCAGTCGAAGGAGGACTGAACCTATGAGTCGAATCAAGGGAGTTATCGGGCTCGCGGCCCTGTTGATGCTTGCCGCGTGCAGCAGCGGATCAACAGGCTCGAGCAGCTCGCCATCAACCGCCGCGTCGGGGTCGAACCTGCGCTTTTACTTCGTCACCCATGGCGACAACGGGACGTTCTGGTCTGTCGTGCAGAAGGGTGAGAAGCAGGCGGCATCTGACCTCGGCGTGCAGGTCAACTACCAGGGAAGCAACAACGACGACAGCCAGGAATGCCAGTTCATCAGCGCCGCCGTCACCGCGAAGCCGGACGGGCTGGTCGTCTCGCCGCACAGCCAGTCGGTGCTCGACTGCGCCAAGCAGGCTGCCGCCGGCGGGGTCCCGTTGATTCTGATGAACAACTGCGGCACCACCGCGAGCGGGCAGAGCTACATCGCCTACTCCGGAGCCATCACTTGCGTCGGACAGCCGGAGACCGCGGCCGGCACCCAGGCGGGCATCCGGTTGAAGGCGGACGGCGGCACGAAGCTGCTCTGCATCATCCACGAGGCGACGAGCACCAGCCTGCGCGACAGGTGCGCCGGCGCCAAGACGGGTTTCGGCGGCAACGAGAAGGACCTCGTCCTCGACAATGCCAAGTCAAACGTCTCGTCCGCGACGGCCACCTTGCAGGCCGCGCTGAGCGCCGACACGGCGATCGACTCGATCCTCGCGCTCGACCCCGACGTCGCCAAGAACATCGTCGAGGCGGCGGTTGCGGGCGCCAACTCAAAGGCCAAGATCGCGACTTTTGACATAAGCACCGGCGTGGTCGCCGACATCACGGCCGGAAAAATCGACTTCGCGATCGACCAGCAGCAGTACCTGCAGGGCTACCTGCCGATCGTCTTCCTGAAGCTCTACAAGCAGAACGCAAACACCGTCGGCGGATTCGACATCGTCAAGAGCGGACCGGGCATCGTCGACAAGAGCAACGCCTCGACCGTCGCGAGCTTGACGGGCCAGGGCACTCGATAGACTGGAACGGCTTTCTACCGGGCCGGATAGTCCGGCCCGGTAGGGCCATCTACAGGTGAAAAAACCATGAGCGTGGCCACCCAACCGGTCCCCAGTCCGCGCCAGGCGGGCGCCGGCGACGAGCGCGTCGCCACGGTGAACGTGCTGGTGCGCCTGCTCCAGCGGCCGGAGCTTGGAGCGCTGATCGGTGCAGTGGCCGTCTACCTGCTGTTCGCCACTGTCGACGCGACGCCGGGCCACAAGTTCTCGTCCGTCGCGGGCATGCAGAACTGGACCGACGCCGCATCGACCTACGGGATCATGGCGGTGGCCGTCGCACTGCTGATGATCGGCGGCGAGTTCGACCTTTCCGCCGGCGTGATGATCGGCACCTGCGGCCTGCTCCTTGGCATGTTGATCACGCGCTACGACGTCAACGTGTGGCTGGGCATCGTGGTCGTGCTCCTCTTCGCGGGGATGATCGGAGCCGTCAACGGAATCCTTGTCGTCAGGACAAAGCTGCCGAGCTTCATCATCACGCTCGCCACCTTCTTCGTCCTTCGCGGCATGAACGTCGGGGTCACCCTCTTCATCACGAACCAGGTGCGATTCGACATTTCCGACCAGGCGCCCGGGTTCGCCAGCGCGCAGTCCGTCTTCGGCAGCACCTTTCTCGCGCCTTACAACTTCCAGGACGCGGTGCTGTGGTGGATCGCGATCACGGTGGTGGCGACCTGGGTGCTGACGCAGACGACCTTCGGCAACTGGATCTACGCCGTCGGTGGCGACGCCAACGCGGCTCGCGCGGTCGGCGTGCCCGTCGCTCGGACCAAGGTCATCCTGTTCATGTGCACAGCGATGGCCGCGGCGCTGGTCGGGATCATGGTCGCGCTGCGCTTCAAGGGCATCCAGACCGGCCAGGGCGTGGGCCAGGAATTCTTCTTCATCATCGCAGCGGTCGTCGGCGGCTGCCTCTTGACCGGCGGCTACGGGTCGGCCATCGGCGCGTCGATCGGCGCGTTGGTCATCGGCTTCGCGCAGATCGGCATCATCTTCGCCGGGTGGGACTCGAACTGGTACTTCACGTTCCTCGGCGTGATCCTGTTTGTCGCGGTCGGCGTGAACACCCTCGTGAGACGGCGCGCTGCGAGCGCGCGGCACTGAGGACGCAATGACCCAGAAAACCGCTCCGTTGCTGGAGGTGCGCCACGTCAGCAAGTACTTCGGCAGCGTCATCGCGCTCAAGGACATCTCGATGGAGGTGCGCGCGGGCGAGGTCACGTGCGTGCTCGGCGACAACGGGGCCGGCAAATCCACCCTGATCAAGATCCTGTCGGGGGTTCATCCGCACGACGAGGGCGAATTCCTGATCGATGGGGCCAGGGTCCGGTTCGCCGGTCCACGCGATGCGCGTGCAGCAGGCATCTCAGTCGTCTTCCAGGACCTGGCCACCGTGCCGTTGATGTCGATCTGGCGCAACTTCTTCCTCGGCTCTGAACCGACCGTTGGTTTCGGGTTGGCGAGCAAGCTCGACACTCGGTTTGCGAAGC
>DATHDR010000135.1:0-7802 GCA_035318965.1 Verrucomicrobiia bacterium
ATTGGCGCTTTGACCGGCGTTTGGGCTTGGAACCGCTCTGGCGCTTTGGCCGGCGTTTGGGCTTGGAACGGCTCAGGCACTATGGTCGGCGCTTGAGCTTTGACGGGTTCCGGTGCCGGGGCTGCTGCGACGAGCTCTGGAGGCGCAACCACCTGCTTGCCCATGGAGACATTGCCGCTGAACGTGGCGCCATCGTGTATCACGAGGCGTGCCACGCGCACGTCCCCCTTCAAGGAGCCCGCGCGCCCGACCACAAGCCGATCGCGCGCCGTCACCGGTCCGGTGACGGTCCCGCCCTCGTCGATCTCGACGCTGCCGGTGACCTCGAGCGCGCCCTCCACCGTTCCGACCACACGCAGGTCGCCCTCGATGTACAGCTGGCCGATCAGCCGGTCGCGTGGACCGAGAACTACGGAGCGATGATCGCCGCCGGATCCATTTCCCGCCTGTACGGAGCTGCGGTCCTTAGCCGCCGGACGCGTGCTGCTCAACGTCTCCCATTCGAACGTGGCCGTTGAGGCTCGCGCCATCCTCGATCTGGAGCCGGCGGACCACTATGTCGCCGCTCAGCTTGGCGTTCTTGCCCAGCGTGAGCTTGTCCTTGGCCGTGACCGGGCCTTCGACAGTGCCCTGCACCGTGACGTTCGCGGCTTCGATCGAGATCTTGGCCGTCGCACCTGTTGCGATGTCGACGTTTCCCGTCACGCGGAACTCGCCTTCAGCGCGGCCGTCGACATGCACGTGGCCGTCGTAGACCAGCTTTCCTTCCAGGCTGTCGTTCGGGCCCATCGTGAACTTGCGCTGGCCATCACGCCTGGCGTCGCCATTGTCTTCGGCATTGGCCACCGATTGGCTTTCTGCCACCGCCTCCTGAACGTCCATGAGCTTTCGTCACCCCCACGACTTGGATTGGACCCCGGCATGCCGGAATCAGGCGCTAAACGTTAGCCCACCACGGCTGCGATTCGGCGACAAAATTGTTCAGTCTTTGCCAGGCAATCAATCAGAAGTGGCGGCCTAGGCGAACTCACCGAGGAGTCCCTTGGCCGTCGTGCCCGTAGCCCGCGACGAGACAGCGACGTACGGCTCGTGGCCATAGCCCTCCTGCATGAGTCGTGTGTTCTCGCGGATCGCGATTCGCCACTCCTCCAGCTGGCTGCGGTGACAGTCGATTGCCCGCAATTTCATCATCACCTCGTCGGCGTCGAGCTCGAAGACCACGTCGATCTTCTCGGTGAGGATTAATGGAAGCTCATGGTCTCCGCCACCTCCCGACAAACGAAGCGCCTCGCGGTAGAAATCGACAACCTGCTGGTCGACCGCCTGGTGATAGAGCGCTGGTCGATCGCCCTCTGACATGGCGGTGACTGCCGAGTCGGTGCAGGCGCCGATCGCGACGTGGTCGGGATGCCCGTACACACCGTCGGGACCAAAGGTGACCACTGCCTTCGGATGCAACTTCGAGATCTGCTCCCAGATGCGTTGCGTGAGCTCCTGTCGGTCGACACCGCTGACGCCGCCGTCGGGGTAATCCCAAAGCTCAACCCCACCGATGGCCAGGGCCGCCGCGGCCTCGTCGAGCTCGCCGGCGCGAATCTGAGCGAGATCTTCCTGGACCGCGCCACGAGGCTTTCCCATCCAGCCTGCTTCGCCGCGCGTGGCGCAGATCAAGTTCACCGGCACTCCGGCGCGACTGTGGCGCAGGATCAGGCCGCCGCAACCCATCGACTCATCATCGGGATGCGCCATCACCACCAAGAGGCCATGGGAGTTTTCCATAGCGACCCACGATAGCCCGGCGCCGCTATGGCTTGCTCCGGTCCTCCATTTCCCAGGCGTGATCGAGCGCGTGCCACGCGGTGCGCCTTGCAGCGTAAGGCAGGGGCCACTTTTCAACCCGATTCGGATTCGCCAAACTCTCGAGAATCGCCTTGCGGGACGCTTGGACCGCCGCCTTTTCCGCGCCTTCCGGCTCCTTCAGGCGGATGCCGATCTGCCTGGCGTAAGCCACCTCTGCGCCGAGGACGTGAATGAACATCGCGTCACGATCCCTTCCGCCGCCGCGCGGCCCCTTGCGCAGGGAGGCGGGCGCCTTGGCGACGACCTTGTCCAGGTACCCCCAGCAAGCCGCGACCAGATCAGTCCTCCGCTTGGCATCTTTCGCGTTTAGAGGCCGCGACTCGTCCTTGGCCGGGATGCCGGGCGCGCCGAAGTCGGTGGTGGCGTTGCCCTTCAGGCGTTCGACGACTTCATATCTTGTTGTGTTAGCCGGAAACGGAACTCCGGCCAGCTTTGCCACCGGCGCGTATCGCGGCGCATAGGCCGCGAGTGCGTCGAGGGCTGACTGCTCATCTTTTCCGGAGCGGCACCAGCCAGGCCAATCGGCCGCGCTGGCGAATGTCTTTTTTTCGCCGACCTCGACGTAGACCCGAGTCGGCGCGTCCCTGGGCCGGGCGCGCGCAGGGCGCACTTTCCGAATAGCGGACACGCCGACTATTTTCGGGCGTCAGCTTCCTAGGGTGTTGGCGACGCCTTGATGCCGGCGTTCTCGGCCGCCTCCTGGGCTGCCGTCTCTCCAGCCTCGTGAGCTGCGTCTTCGTTCGGGTGACCACCACCCGCGGGTCGCGTGCCGTTGTTTTCGGCGGCTTCCTGGGCAGCGGTTTCTCCGGCCTCGTGTGCGGCTGCCTCGTTCGACTTCGGTGTCGGCGACGGCGAGGCTGCGGTCTGGGCGGCGTTGACAGACGTCAGCGTCGTTTTCGCCAGGAACGTGGCTCCGATGACGCCGCCAAAAATCATGGCTGCGGCGACGACCGATGCAAACACCAGGGTATCTGTCTTCTTCATGGCACTCATCCTCTACGCGCAATCTCAAAACGGCCTTGGAATCGCATCAGAGTTTCAAGCTGGGTTTGGGCCCTATTGTTATGGTCTCGTGGCGACCGAGATGCTGAGGGTGATCGAACCTGCCACGGAGCAGGTCCTGGCCGAGATTCCTCAGGCCGGCATTGAAGAAACCGACCAGGCCGTCGCGCGCGCCAAAAGTGCCTACCCGGCCTGGAGGGCCGTGACGCCGCGCGACCGGGCCAACATGCTGCGCCGCCTCGCCGCAGCCGTGGAGAAGTACGCAGACAAGCTCGCCCTGCTCGAAGCGCGCAACGTAGGCAAGCCGATCGGCGACGCGCGCGGTGAGGTGGGCATGGTGGTGGACGTCTTCAATTACTTTGCCGGATCTCCCGAGCGCCTGTTCGGCAAGACGATCCCCGTGGCGGGTGGCGTAGACATGACGTTTCGCGAACCGCTTGGAGTGGTCGCGCTGATCGTGCCGTGGAACTTTCCGCTGGCCATCTCCTCCTGGAAGGTCGGACCCGCTCTTGCGGCCGGCAACACGGTCATCCTCAAGCCCGCCGCGCTCACCCCATTGACCGCCATCGAGCTCGAGCGCATCGCCCTCGAAGCGGGACTTCCCGAAGGCGTCCTCAATGTCGTCGTCGGGCCGGGGCGCACGGTCGGCGAACGCCTCGTCGAACACCCCGACGTGGCGAAGGTTGCGTTCACGGGATCGACCGAGGTGGGCAAGCGGAACGGCCAGCTGGCGGCGGCTTCGATCAAGCGAGTGACCCTGGAGCTTGGCGGGAAATCCGCCAACATCGTCTTCGCCGACGCCGATCTCGACAAGGCCGCAGCTTCAGCGCCGCTGGCGGTTTTCGGCAACGCCGGCCAGGACTGCTGCGCCAGGTCACGCATCCTCGTCGAACGATCCGCTGTCGATCGTTTCATGCGGGCCCTGGAAGTCGCGATCAAGGCGCTCAAGGTGGGCGACCCTCTCGACGAGAGCACTGAGATGGGACCGCTGATTTCAGCCGGCCAGCGTGACAAGGTTGCCTCGTACGTGGGCGATGGAGCGCCGGTCGCGATTCGGGGCAGCGCCCCGACCGGCCCCGGCTACTGGTTCCCACCGACCGTGCTCTCACCCGTGTCGAACACCGACCGCGCCGCGCGCGAGGAAATCTTCGGTCCGGTCGCGGCCGTGATCCCGTTTGAGGACGAGGCCGACGCGATCCGCATCGCCAACGACACGATCTACGGCCTGTCGGGTTCGATCTGGACGAGCAATGCCGGCCGCGCCATGCGCGTGGCTCGCTCGCTCGAGACCGGAACGATCTCGATCAACTCCAACAGCTCGGTGCGCGTGACGACGCCCTTTGGCGGCTTCAAGCAGTCAGGGATCGGCCGCGAGCTGGGGCCGCATGCGCTGGAGCACTACACAGAGCTCAAGAACGTCTTCCTGTCCACCAGCTGAGGAGACGCAGTCCGCGTGATTGGTCGGCTGGCGTGGATCGTCGGGGTCGCTGCGCTCCTCGTGGTGTTGTGGATCATGCCGGCCGTTTTCTTCCCGCATCCCGGCGTCAACGACTCGCTCGAGTTCGCCTTTCTGGGCCCGCTGCTGTACGTGATTACCATCATCGCCGCTCTGCTTTCGCTGGTCAGTGTTGGGCCGTTGGGTTGGAAGGCGGAAGGTCCGGTCGGCCTTGGAGTCTTCTTTTTCGGGGTTGCGGCCGCGTTCGTGCTTTCGATAGTCACCTTTGGCAACTTTTCCGACGACCGCTTCGCCCCGCTCTTTTTGACCCCGGCATTGGCGGTGCCGGTTGGTGTTGCGCTGATGGTTGCAGCCCTGCTGATGCGATCGCGGCCGCGTGGGAGTCTGCTGATGGGTGTGGCGCGCGGCGTGGTGGCGACCACATTCGTCATCCTTTGGCTCGTCGCGCGCGGAGCGACCGACTGGCTGCAGGCTCCCTATGGCTTCGATGTCTACGCGCTCATCACGGTCGCGGCGGTGGCGGTATTGGTGTTGGGAGCTGATGCGACCGGGACCAAGAAGACCGCATCACGCTGACGTTGTTTGGAGCGGGCGATGGGAATCGAACCCACGTAAACAGCTTGGAAGGCTGCCGCACTACCATTGTGCTACGCCCGCTTTTGGTGCTTTCGCCTGGTTGCCCGCAGGGAATTACGGGCTGGGCCAGCAATTAGAGTAGCTAGAGTTCCGAGCTCGGCCCGGTCGTCTAGTGGACTAGGACGCAGCCCTTTCAAGGCTGATATCGCGGGTTCGAATCCCGCCCGGGCTACTCCCCACTACGCCTGATGGTGGGCGGCGAGGGTTTCGAACCCCCGACCTCCAGCATGTCAAGCTGGCGCTCTCCCAACTGAGCTAGCCGCCCGCATCCCCCGCGATCTCATTGCGATGTCCGGGAGTTCGTGGGGCTCTCGGAATGGCTACCGAGTGACGACTTATTGTAGTTGTCGTGCCTCCCTACATCGGCCGGCGCACGCGCCGCGTCGAGGACGAGCGACTCATCACAGGCCAAGGGCGCTACGCGGGAGACATCAAGCTCGACGGCCTGGTTCATATCGCTTTCTGCCGGTCGACTCTTCCTCACGCACGCATCTCTGCGGTCGACCGCTCAGCGGCCGTTGCGATGCCGGGAGTGATAGCCGTGTGGACCGCCGAGGACCTGCCTGAAGTAGCTGCGGGTCTGAGCGACTTCGGTCCGGCCGGAATCGAGCAGCGCGGCCGGCCGATCCTGAATCGCGACGAGGTGAACTACGTCGGAGAGGCGTACGCGATGGTGATCGCGGAAACCGCATATCAGGCGCAGGACGCCGCCGAGCAGGTGGCTCCTGATTTCGACCCGCTGCCAGGCGTGGGAGACGTAATGTCCGCGACCGCCGAAAGTGCGCCAGTCGTTCACGCCGACATGAAATCCAACATCGCGCAGTCGGCTTCGACCACCTACGGCGATATCAAAGCCGCATTCGCGCCCGGCAACATCACGGCGAAGATCCGCCTGACGACGGCGCGTGTGGCCGGCGCTGCGATGGAGCCCCGCACTGTCACCGCCACGCCGGACATCGAGGTCGGCGGCATCAAGATGTGGACCTCGACCCAGAACGTGTTCGGCGTGAAGGGAGCCGTCGCGTCGACCCTCGGCATCGACGAGGACAAGGTCCGTGTGCTAGCCGAGGATGTCGGTGGTGGATTCGGCGCTAAGGGCAGCGTCTTTCCTGAGGAGGTGCTCACCGCCCTCGCGGCCTGGCGTTTGAAAAAGCCGGCACGGTGGGTCGCCTCGCGCAGCGAGGACGGCGCGACGACTGCGCAGGGTCACGGTTCGGTGATCGAGATGGAGCTCGCCGCAGACCAAAAAGGCAAGCTGACCGGGCTACGCGGGCGGCTGATCCACGATGTGGGCGCGTATGCGGGCTCGGGCACCGGGCAGCCGGGCATCATCGTCGGGCACATGATCTCGGCCTACGTGCTGCCTGCGATGGACATGGCGCACGAGCTCGTTTACACGAACGCTGTCCCCAGCGGGTTCATCCGCGGAGGTGGGCGCCCCCTGGGCAACTACGGTATGGAGAGAGTCATCGACAGGCTGGCGCGCGAGCTCAACCTCGAACCCGCGGAGCTGCGCCGCCGCAACCTGATCCAGCCCGAGCAGATCCCCTACACCACCGGCTTCCCCGCCGGCCGCAGCGGCTATGTCTACGACAGCGGCGATTACCCTCGGCTCCTTGAGCTGGCGCTCGAAAAGCTCGGCCGCGATCCGGGCCGCGATGGACAGGCGGACGGCCGGCTGGTCGGTGTGGGAGTGGCATGCTGCGTCGAATCCACAGGCTTCGGACGCGGTGAGCCGGCGAAAATCCATCTCTCCAAAGATGGAATCGCCCACGTGTACGTGGGCTCTACGCCGCAGGGGCAAGGCCACGAGACGATGGTTGCGCTCGTCGTCGCTGAAAGGCTCGGCTGGCCGTTGGAAAAGATTCGTGTCACCGCGGGTGACACCCGACATGTGCCGTTCGCTCTGCTCACCGCCGGCAGCCGCAGCGCGGTGATGGTCGGCAATGCGGCGGCGCAGGCTGGAGCTGCCATGCGTAAGCGCGTGCTGGAACGCGCCGGCGACGCGCTCGAGGCGGACGTGCAGGACATGGTGCTGGAAGACGGCGTGATCGGAGTGCGCGGCGCCCCGGCGCGCAGCGTGCCCGCGACCGACGTGCTGCCGGACGAAGGCCTCGAGGTGTTCGAGAGCTTCGATCCCAAGCGGCCCCTCACTTTCTCGAGCGGGTGCCATGCCGCGGTCGTCGCCGTCGATCCGGAGACGGGCCAGGTCGAGGTGCTGCGCTACGTGATCGCCCACGACACCGGCAAGGCGATCAACCCGGTGACGCTCGAGGGTCAGCTTCACGGCGGCTACGCGCATGGGCTCGGGTATGCGCTGTACGAAGCGGCCGTCTACGACCCCGACGGCTCGTACCGGACCGCGAGCTTCCTCGACTACACGATCGTCAGCACCGGAGAGGTAGGCGAGCCCGAGCTGGTGCACATTGAGACGCCAACCGATGCGAACCCGGAAGGGTTCAAAGGCGCGGGCGAGAGCGGCACGATCCCGGTTCCCGCTGCGATCGCCAACGCCGTCGAAGACGCGCTGCGCAAGCGCAATCCGGATGCGGTCGTCGACCGACTGCCGATCACATCAGACCGCATCGTCGAGCTGCTCACCGCTGAGCACTGACCCGCGGGCGACGAGTCCGCCTCTGGGGCCAGGAGGAATCGACTGGCGCCGCAACCTGGCGGCGCTCTGGTTCGCGGAGTTCATGGCGATATTCGGTTTCAGCTTCGCCTTCCCGTTCCTGTCGATCTTCATCCACCATGACCTCGGCGTAGGGCAGGGTCGAGACCTTGACCTCTGGACGGCGGCGACGGCCAGCGTGTCGGGGTTGGCCATGGCGATCGCAAGTCCAATCTG
>DATHDR010000136.1:0-3050 GCA_035318965.1 Verrucomicrobiia bacterium
GGCAGCGTGCCCTGACCCATTGCGTGATTGACCAGCTCGCCAAGTGCGTCATGCATCCGCTGCGAGTGAGACCGATCGTCTTCGGGTCCCTTGCGCTTGGCCAGCCCCTCAGTAGCCGTCTTGAGTGAAGCACCGGTGACCGGATAGAGCACGCCGTCAACGGCGTACATGCCGTCTGACATCTGACTGATGTGGAACCGGCGCCGCACGTAGTTATCCTCGGCCTCATCGAAGAAGCCATCCGGGTCGGCGACATGCCGCGCGACATTGCAGAGCCGGCGCAGGTTGAAGACAGTGTGCCGGCGGGCAAGGTCGAGCATTTCGACTTCGTCGAAGAGATCTCGCTTCTCACCCAGCTGCTTGCGCAGATGGCAGAGAGCGGAGACCAACTGGTAGCCGATCTCACCGGAGCGCAGAGCAGCCGCCACCTTCGGCAGCGATTCCAGCTGTTCTCCGACACAGAGCCGGTCAGCCGCTGAAGTCACCGACATATCGCAGGTGCGTCCGATCCAGGAGGCGGCGGTGATATTCCCACTGATCAAGTGATCGCCGTTCTGTTGTGAGCGGCGCGCGTCGAGGCAGAACTCGCCTTCGAGAGCATCGATGGCGGCGCGCAGGCCTTTGTTATCTATCGGGCGATCCTCACAAGCTTGAAACTCGCGGATCGCCGCCATCAGTTTCGAGAGGGGTGTGCCCCCTTCCCCCAACATGCTCACACTCTACCAAACATACGTTCGCCTGTCAAGCCTTAATTTACAAACCGGCTCCCGCCTGGCGTGCGCGCACAACTCCATTCGCACCCACACCACCCCTTTCCAGTCCCTCGCGCAACTCCACGCAATGCATCCCACAACCTAACCAAGCCCGCCACTACACCCCTTCCCAGTCCGTTCCCCGCGCGCTAACAACCACCACACCCATCCGCAACTCCCTTTTCCCAGTCCTTTTCCGTATCGCCCACTAATCTGAGCGAGTGAGCATCACGCTCGATCGCCACAGCTTTCCCTTGACCGCGATCGTCGGCCAGGAGTCGATGAAGCTGGCCCTGATCCTCAACGCCATCGTGCCCACGATCGGCGGCGTCCTGATCCGCGGTGAGAAGGGAACGGGCAAGTCGACCGCGGTCCGCGCGCTGGCGCGTCTCCTACCAGAGCATCAGGTGGTCGAGGGCTGCCACTTCGGCTGCGACCCGGCGGACGTCGACGCGCTGTGCGACGACTGCCGGCTCAGGCTGAAATCCGCCGGCATCCTGCCCTCCCACAAACGCCGGATGCGTGTCGTCGAGCTCCCAATCAACGCATCCGAAGACAGGGTGGTCGGCACCATCGACATCGAAGCAGCGCTGCGCACGGGTTCCAAACGCTTCGAGCCCGGGGTCCTCGCCGAGGCCAACCGAAACATCCTCTACGTCGACGAGGTCAACCTCCTGGACGACCACATAGTGGACGTGCTGCTTGACGCAGCCGCGATGGGAGTCAACGTGGTCGAGCGCGAGGGCGTGTCGTTCGCGCACCCGTCGCGCTTCATCCTCGTCGGCACCATGAACCCCGAAGAGGGCGAGCTTCGTCCGCAGCTGCTCGACCGCTTCGGTCTGTGCGTCGACGTCGAGGGCATTCGCGATCCCGACCAGCGCGTGCTGATCGCCGAGCGCGACGCCGCCTTCAAACGGGGCAACCACGAGTTCGCCAACGAGTTCGCTGCTGCGGACAACAACCTCTCGCGCGCGCTGGCGGAGGCGATCGCGGCGGTGAAGGAGGTTCGCGTTTCGCGCGGCCACGCGCGCCTCATCTCATCGATCTGCGTCGAAGCGGATGTGCTGGGCCACCGCGCCGACGTTGTCATCGACCACGCCTCGCGCGCTCTCGCCGCTTACCGCCGCCACGCGTCTCCGAATCGCGAGGACATCTATGACGCGGCGGCGCTAGCGCTGGCGCATCGCGCACGCCAGCCAGTGCGCAGAGACGAAGACGAGACCAGCTCGCCTGACCACGGCGAGGAGCAGGACGGTTCCAAGCCCGCGGAGTCGCAACCGGGAGACCCGCAGGCCTCGGAGAGCGAATCGACCTCTGAGGCTTCGGCCGATGCAAGCGCGAGCGCGTCGGACAGCGGTGAGCAGTCGGCCGGCAGCGACGAGGGCATGACGACCGGCGGATCGAGCGGCCACGAGTCCTCACCCGACGCGCTCGACACCTTCAACCTGAAGCGCATCGACCTGCCGAGGCAGCGCCGGGTCCGCAAGCAGGGCGGCAAGCGGTCGGCGAGCCAGACCCCGGATCGACGCGGTCGGTATGTGCGCGCGGAACCGAAGGCGAAGGTCAACGACCTCGCCATCGACGCCACGGTGCGCGCGGCCGCGCCGATGCAGAAGGAGCGAGGGCGGCTGCACGGCGAGCGTTTGAAGCTCGAGCGCGATGACCTGCGGCAGAAAGTGCGCGAGCGGAAGGTCGGCAACCTGATCGTCTTCGTCGTCGACGCGTCCGCGTCGATGGACGCCGAGCAGCGCATGGCTGCGACGAAAGGAGCGATCCTCTCGCTGCTGCAGGACGCGTACGTGCGGCGCGACCGCGTCGCGGTGGTCATCTTCAAGAACCGGACCGCGGAGGTTGTGCTGCGCCCGACTTCCAGCGTGTCGCTCGCTCGGCGCCGGCTGGAAAAGCTTTCGGTCGGTGGAACCACTCCGCTGACGCACGGGCTCATGGCCGGCTACAAGGTCGTGAAGACCGAGCTGCTGCGCGACCCGACCATTCGTCCACTGCTGGTGCTGATCAGCGACGGCCGCGGGAACATCTCGATGTTCAAAGAGGAGCCGCTGGTCGAGGCGCAGAAGGTCGCGGCCCTGATCGACTCAGAGGACATCGACGCCCTGGTCATCGACTCTGCGCGTGACTACAGCCACCTGCCCTCGGTGCAGCATCTCGCGAGGGTCGCGCCGATGTACCAGACATACGCCATCAACGCGTGCGCGGACCTGGCGGAGCGAATGGGCGCGCGCTACTACGGCCTGTACGACCTCTCCCGAGACGAGATAGCGTCCGCAGTCGAACGAGAGT
>DATHDR010000137.1:0-2419 GCA_035318965.1 Verrucomicrobiia bacterium
GCGGGCGGCAGGCTGCCGGCCCTCTCGCGCTCGCATGTGAGGTCGATTCTGCGGATTGCGTCCGGCAGTTCGGGCGGTCGGGGTGTCGACCTACCCGGCGGCCGGCGTTTTCGTATCGTGGGCGACCTCATGGAGATCTACGCGCCGGCAAGTTCCCGTGCAAGCAGCGGCGGCCCGCAGCTCGAGGTCAAGAATTGCGACGGGTGCGACGATTCGGATGCCGCTCACCTGAGGGCCGACCTGCATGTCCGGCTCGGATTCCGCCAGCCCGGGTTGCGCATGCGGCCCACGGGTGGACGCGGCTCGCGCAAGCTGCAGGACATCCTGGTCGACGCGCGCGTGCCGCGAGAGGACCGCGATTCCTGGCCGTTGGTTTTCGCCGGCGACCGGCTCGCGTGGGTACCGGGCATCGCTGTAGACGCCGACCTCCGGAGCGTGAAGGGCGAACCTGCCCTGCATGTCGCGATCTCGCCAATGCCGGACCGCTGGCAGTCCAAAGTTGTTAGGCTAGAAACGCCGATCAGCCCTCGAGGAGAGTCGAGTTGAGTCGTTTCCCCCGCTCCAGCCTGTTTTATTTCGCACTGGTCGTCGTCCTCGGCCTGGTGTTCTGGTTCACGTGGCAGTCGATCCAGAGTGGCCAGAGTGCCAATGACTGGGATTTCTCGACCTTGATGAACAAGGCCGCCGACGGCCAGGTCAAATCAGTCGAGATCAACGGCGCCGATGGAATCGTTGTCGACTCGGACGGCCACAAGCACAATGTCGTGCTGCCCGATTGCACGGGCGACTGCCAGTTCGTGACCGAGCTGCGCACGACGGACCACGTCATCGTCAAGTACGACAAGAACGGCAGCGGCAGCTACCTGCTGAGCGTGCTGCTCCCGAACATCATCCTGGTCATCCTGATCGCCGCCTTCATGTGGTGGGTCCTTCGACAGACACAGAGTGGAAACAACCAGGCGATCTCGTTCGGCCGGTCTCGCGCACGCATGATCGCCGGCGACAAGCCCGCCATCACATTTGCCGACGTGGCCGGAGTGGAGGAGGCGAAGCAGGAGCTGACTGAGATCGTCGAGTTCCTCAAATACCCCGAGAAGTTCGTCGCCCTTGGGGCCCGGATCCCGAAAGGTGTGCTCCTGGTCGGCCCTCCTGGAACCGGCAAAACGCTATTGAGCAAGGCAGTGGCAGGTGAGGCGGGCGTGCCGTTCTTCTCGATCTCCGGTTCCGAGTTCGTCGAGATGTTCGTCGGTGTCGGTGCCAGCCGCGTCCGCGACCTATTCGACCAGGCCAAGAAGAACTCGCCGTGCATCGTGTTCGTTGATGAGATCGATGCCGTCGGGCGCCAGCGCGGCGCCGGCCTCGGCGGCGGTCACGACGAGCGAGAGCAGACCCTGAACCAGCTCCTTGTCGAGATGGACGGGTTCGACACCAACACCCACGTCATCGTCATCGCCGCCACCAACCGGCCGGACGTGCTCGACCCGGCGCTCCTGCGGCCGGGACGATTCGACCGCCACGTCACGCTGGACCGGCCCGACATCAAGGGCCGCCGCGCGATCCTCGACGTGCACGCCCGCAACAAGCCGCTCGACACCACCGTGGACCTCGACGTGCTGGCACGCCAGACGCCGGGCTTCACCGGCGCCGACCTCGCGAACCTGATCAACGAGGCCGCCATCCTTTCAGCCCGTGCCAACAAGAAGGTGATCGGGCAGGACGAGCTCGAGGAGGCGATCGCCAGGGTGATCGCGGGCCCCGAGCGGAGGAGCCGGCGCATCTCAGACCACGAAAAGGAGATCATCGCCTACCACGAGACCGGTCACGCCCTGGTGATGAAGGCATTGCCGCACACCGACCCGGTGCACAAGGTGTCGATCATCTCGCGCGGCATGGCGCTGGGCTGGACCATGAGCCTGCCCGAAGAGGACAAGTACCTCATCTCGCGCGACGAGCTGATGGACCAGATCGCCGGGATCATGGGCGGCCGCGTCGCCGAGGAGCTTGTCTTCGGGGACATCACTTCTGGGGCCGAGAACGATATCCAGAAGGCCACCCAGATGGCGCGACGGATGGTGACCCAATGGGGCATGTCGGACAAGCTGGGCACCGTGGCGATGGGTCACCGGGAAGAGCTGGTGTTCCTGGGACGCGACCTCGGTGAGCAGAGGAACTACTCGGAAGAGGTCGCCGCGATCATCGATGAGGAGATCCGCAGCATCGTCGACCATGGACACCAGACCGCGAAGGCGATTCTCACCCAGCAGCGCGACAAGATGGACGCGGTGGTCGAGCAGTTGAAGATCGTGGAGACCCTCGACGGCAAGGAGCTCGATGAGATCCTCGCCCGCGAGGCGCCCGCCGCCGCGAGCTCCACCGCCTCCTAGCACGCCGGCACACCAGCCCCTGTTCGTCGTCGGCC
>DATHDR010000138.1:0-4219 GCA_035318965.1 Verrucomicrobiia bacterium
TCCACGGCACCCAGCCGGCGAACAGCAGTGTCCGCACGATGGCCATCGAATCGCCCAGCTTCTCGGCCTCCTCGAGAGAACGATTCACCAG
Source organism: Verrucomicrobiia bacterium (assembly GCA_035318965.1). Classification (GTDB taxonomy): domain Bacteria; phylum Chloroflexota; class Dormibacteria; order Dormibacterales; family Dormibacteraceae; genus Palsa-870. The sequence continues at coordinate 92 of DATHDR010000138.1, forward strand.
TTTCTCCGCTTTGTCGACATCGGCTTCGTAGTTGATCGCGATGTCACCCAGGAAGCGAAGCGCGAGCGCCAGCGCAAACGAATCGTCATGGGCCTCGGCCAGCGTGACGGCGCGGACCAGGGTCTCGGTCGCCACGCGATACTCGCCGAGCCAGTAGCGCGCCTCGCGCTTTCCCCAGCCCTTCTCGGGTCCGGCCATGATGAGCGCGCGATCGTAACGATCGACCGCCGAGCGCACCTCCATACGCCGCCGAGCACGATCGCCCGCGAGAAGGAGTGCGTCCGCTGCCTTGTCGGGAGCTGTGCGGTCGTTCGGGTCCAGGTCGAGCGACGCAAGCGCGGCAAGCTCGTAGTGGTCGGCGGCGTTCGATCGATGGCCTTTGGCCACCAGGTACTCGGCGATCAGCGTGTGAAGCCGGAGCCGCTCTCGTTTCGGCAAGCTCGCGTAGGTCACGTCTTTTAGCGTCGCGTGGCGCATCCGCCAGGTCGGCGCCATCGTCGCGGAGATGTCGCGCACGACGACCTCGGCGTCCTCCAGCAGCTGCAGGTCCTCGATGGTGCCGGCTTTGTCGACCACCGCCAGCTCCTCCATGTCGAACCCATACATGAACACCGAAGCCCGCCGGGCCAGCTCACGCTGCCTCGCCGGCAGGGCATCGAGACGGGAGCTGATGACCGCCTGCACGGTCGGAGGGATCGGCGTGCGTCCGCCCGCAGCGGGCCGATCGCCGTTCGGCATCAACATGCCGGTGGTCTCGATGATGAAGAAGGGATTTCCGCCGGCGCGTTCGGCGATCTCCACCGCCTCGGGGTCGGCGATGTGACCGCTGCCTGCATGGCGAACGAGGTGGATCGAGTCCTCGGCAGAGAGTGGTTCGAGGCGGAGCAGCATAGCGTTCCCACTCGTCGATCCCCAGTTAGGCCGTTCTTCCAGCAGCTCGTTCCGGGCCAGCGCCAGGATCAACGCCCGGCGAGGTCCGCGCCGGCCCGGTATGGCCAGCCGCTCGATCAGGTCCAGCATCGGCGGCTGGAGGCTGTGCGCGTCCTCGAACACAAGCAAGACCGGGTGGTCGCGAGCCATCCCATCGATGACCGCGATGAAGCCGGCCTGGACCTCGTGGACGAATGCAGTTTCGTCACCTCGCTCGGCCAGGCCGAACAGCAGCGAAAGCCGCTGCACGTTCCGATCCGTCTCTGACGGGTCGCTCCATCGTTCCACCAGCTTGCGCAGCAGGCCGCGAACCTTGTCCGGCGGGTCGCCCACCTCGATCCCCGCGAGGTCGCCGACGATGGCCGCAGCGGGGGAAAAGGTGGCCGTGTCGGTGTACGAGCGAGCCTGTCCGCGGAGGACGACCACCAGGGCGCCGACGCCTGCTGCGAGCTCGTCGGCCAGCCGCGATTTGCCGATGCCGGGCTCGCCGACGACGGTGACGAGAACCGGGCGGCCGGAGGAGGTCGCGAGCCCGAGGCCCTGGTCGAGGATCGCCTGCTCGTTGGTGCGCCCGACGAAGGGGATGGTGCGCCGCGCGGAGCGGGTCGACAGCCCTTCGACGGGATACGCATCGAGGGCGGTGTTGAAGCCTTTGGCCCTGATCCGGCGGCGGCGGCCGTAGGAAACGCTGTCGGTCGTGAGGGCGTGAGTGGTGCGGCCGGCGAGGATCTGGCCGGGTTGGGCGGCCGTCTGAAGGCGGGCGGCCGCGTTGACGACCAGCCCGGTCACCAGGACCTGGCCGCTCGGGTTTCTGCCCATGGCTGCTTCGCCGGACTCGATCCCGATCCGCACCTCCAGCGGCACGGTCAGGCCTGCCGCCTGCCCAAGCCGGCGGGTCCGGGAGCGGATGGCCAGGCCGGCCCGGATTGCGCGCAGAGCGTCGTCCTCGTGAACATGGGGCAGTCCGAAAACGGCCATCACGGCGTCGCCGATGAACTTCTCCGGGCGACCCCGAAGGGCCATCAGCTCCTCGGCCGCGGCCCCGAAAAATTGGCCCAGGACCTCGCGGGACCGCTCCGGATCGAGCCGGCCGCCCAGGCCGGTGGAGTCGACGATGTCGGCGAAGAGGACCGTGACCACCTTCCGCTCCTCGGTGCCGACCAGGGGCCCCACCGAGGACCCGCAGTTCGGGCAGAAGCGAGCCCCGTCCGGGAGCGGACGACCGCAGACTGAGCAAACCATGGCCACTCCAGCACAATATGCTGCAGGCATGGCCGATTCCAAGACGGACCTTCTGAGCCGGGTTCCCCTGTTCTCGCAGCTTTCCAAGCGCGAGCTCGAGTTCGTCGCCAGCAGGACGGACGAGGTCGACGTGAGGGCTGGGGAGAAGCTGACGACTCAAGGAAGCCCCGGCGATACCTTTTATGTCCTGCTCGACGGTGCGGCGCACGTGGAAGTCGACGGCGAGCCGCGGCGAACACTGAAGCCGGGAGATTTCTTCGGTGAGATCGGCATGCTGGACCGTGGGCCGGCCACGGCGACCGTGACGACCTCGACTCCGGCCAAGCTGCTGGTGATGAGCCATGCCCAGTTCCGCGACGCCATCAAGGCCAGCGATGGGCTGCTGGTCAAGGTCCTGACCGCGATGGGACAGCGTTTGAGAGCCGACCTCGCAGCCCGCCACGGGCACGACTAGCTCCGCGCTCGGGGTTTCTTCCTCACCAATCCCAGCGCGGCATGGGCGGCTGGGTTCCACCCAGCCGCAACTTTGTCCTCAGTCCACCCAGGCGTGGCTGGGCTTCAGACTCTTAATTAAGTCCGATCGATATACCGGAATGGGAGCAGCACCTGAGGCGCAGCCGCACGTGCGATGAGGGAAAACCATCCGGGTTTTCCCTCATACCGTAGCGACTAGGCTCTTTCCTCTCTCAGCTGCTCGACTGTTTTGGCGATGCGCTCCTTCCGAACATCGACAGCCTTGACGTCGAGGGCCCTGACCAAGACGTTCTTCTTGCTGTAGGAGAGTCCTTCGAAAAATTTCTTCGCCTTGGCGTTGCGGTCGAGCGCCGCGGCGAAGTCGGGCGGCAGGTCCACGTCTCGCGGCTTGTCGTCCAGCTCGAGGTCGATATCGATCACGTCGCCGACGGACACGCCGGCGCCCTTACGAACCTCTTCGCTGATGCCGAGCATGAAGGTGCCGCCCATCACCGCCACGGTGGAGCGGTACGTGTAGCCGTTGATGGTGGCGCGGACTGGTGGCCGCTTGCTCGATCCGAGAGCGGCCACCACCTTCGCCGGCACTTCGATCCCCGTTGCGGTCTTACCGGCCTGCAGGATCTTGCCCCGAAATCTCATGTTGCCGATTATGCCCTCGCCGCTTTCGGCGCCGACGCGGGCTTCGCGTCCGGCTGATACGCCAGCTGCACGATGCGAAGGTGGTTGCCGAAGGGGTCGCGCAACCCGAAGTCAGTGCCATAAGGGTGTTCAGTCGGCTCTTCAGATATCTCGACTCCGCGGGCCTTCAGAGCCTCGTAGGTTTTCCGGCAGTCGTCCGTGGTGAGGCCGAGCGAGAAACCGGTCGCGCCTTTAGTGACGAGCTCGCGGACCTGGTCTGCCGTCTTCTTGTCCATCGCGGGCGGGCCGGGCAGCTCGAGCAGGACGTCGCGGCCCGGCTGGCCTGGCACCCTGACCGTCAGCCAGCGCATGTAGCCGAGATCCACGTCGCTGCTGACCTCGAGGCCGAGCTTGCCGACATAGAAGTCGATCGCCTCGTCCTGATCGAGAACAAAGATGCTGTGCAGGTTGATCGTGTTGTACATAGTTCCCTCCTGTTGTTGATGGATTTGTTCTAGTCCGATGCTAGGCGCCGTCCGGGCGCCCTGGCTTCTCCGAAACTGCTCGGTCTGGTCCAGGCCATGACAAAGCAGGTGGGGGCGTGAATGACTTCCTCGCGGCCTCGGTATTCGCTCGGCGTCACCTGGACGATGTCGCGAAACGTGCGGCTGAAAGTCCCCAGGCTTGTGAAGCCGACGTCGAGGCAGACGTCAGTCACACTTCGGTCGGACTCGCGCAGCAAGAACATGGCCCGCTCGACTCGCCGACGCTGCAGGTAACGGTGCGGTGTCTCGCCGAAGGTCGCGCGGAATGTCCGGATGAAATGGGCTTCGGACACCGATGCGACCTGTGCGAGATAAGTGA
>DATHDR010000139.1:0-2613 GCA_035318965.1 Verrucomicrobiia bacterium
CGATCGCCGGCAGAGATGAAGGTGTCTCTTCGCGGACCAGAAACATCGCCACCTGGCGCGGGAAGACGATGTGTTTGTCTCGGCGCTTGCTCTTCATATCCTCGAGCGTGATGTTGTAGTAATCGGCGACCAGGGCCTGGATGCGCTCGACGTTGATCGGCTTCCGAGTCCCGGCGGGGATGATGTCCGCCAGCAGGCGAGCCGCCTCTTCCTCATCCACCTGGTGCTGGTGAACCGCGGCGAAGGCCTGCACTCGAGTCAGCGCTCCCTCCAGCTCGCGGATGTTTCGCTGGACCTTGTGCGCGATGAAGCTGAGTACCTCTTCGGGAATCAGCCCGCCATTCCGCCCAAGCTTGGAATGCAGGATGGCGAGCCGGGTCTCGAAGTCTGGTGACTGTATGTCCGCGATCAGTCCCCACTCGAACCTCGAGCGGAGCCGGTCCTCGAGCGTTGGAATCTCCTTGGGCGGCCGGTCCGACGAGATGACGATCTGCTTGTTGATCTCGTGCAGCGCATTAAAGGTGTGGAAGAACTCCTCTTTGGTGCGGTCCTTGCCGGCGAGGAACTGCACATCGTCGATGAGAAGCACGTCGACGGTGCGGTATTTGTGGCGGAACTCGCCCATCCGCGCCGTTGCGATGGAGCTGATCACCTCGTTCGTGAATTGCTCCGAGGTGAGGTACACGACGCGCTTTCGCGGGAAACGGTCATGCACCTCGTGACCGATCGCGTGCATCAGGTGCGTCTTGCCCAGGCCCACGCCTCCATACAGGAAGAGTGGGTTGTAGCTGTCGCCGGGCGCCTCGGCCACGGCTTTGGCGGCTGCATGGGCGAATTGAGAGTTGTGGCCGACGACGAACGACGAGAACCGAAAGCGGGCGTTGAGCTCTGACGGCGCGATTTCTGGCGCGTCGGGCACCGGCTCGACGCCGTTTCCGTTGTCGTGTCCGTTCTCGGCAACGTGGTCGAGATCGCCGTCGACAGTCGCCAGCGGGGGGCGGTGCCCCGACGGCGAAATGACGAAGTCGATGTCCACCTCGGATCCGGTGACGGCTTGAAGCGTTTCCTGGATCAGCCCGGAGAACCGGTCCTCGAGCCAATCCTTGGCCAGCTTGCTCGGCACGCCAATGCGAAAAGTCGCACCGTCGGCTGAAACGACCGACGTGTTCTTCAGCCACATGTCATAGGTGCGCTTCGCCAGTTGAAAGCGCAGCTCCTCCTGGACCTGTGACCAGATCTGATCCTGATTCACCGCATGTCTCCTTGTCTGGAGGCGCTCCTTGGGCTCCGGATGAGGACGTCTGACCCTGGGGATGGAAGTCCGTTCTGCTCTGCAAATGCTGTGGACAACCTGGGGCCAACTCCTCCTTCGAAAATTCCTGCCTCGCCGCTTGGGCGGCGGCGCGCAAAGCGCGACGCCGGCGATCGCAGGTTCAACCGAAGCTCCCTGACCATGAGCTCCGCCTCCGTTGTTCCTGTGGAAAAGAGCGGACCGGATTTCCACAGGCTGACACTGCTCAGTCTTCTGAAATCCACCATCCGGTCGATCCCGAAACCTGGAAGCGGTGTTATACCCTTGTCGCGACTTGCAGTAGTACTACAAATGATGCCGTCTGGTGCAATCTGTACTGGGGATACGCCCGCACCTTAACCCGTCTGCTTCCGGGCGGGCAGTGTAGCAAAGCCATATCGGTATCGCAAGGCACGAAGGCGGGGGGATGAAGTGACAATGGCGGTATCAGGATCGCGAGTGCTGTCCTCCGGTACACTACCGCGGTTCTCGCCGTCATCTCTATAGAGGGACAACATCAAGCGAACCTTCCAACCCAAAAAGCGGTACCGCAAACGCGTGCACGGCTTCCTGCGCCGCATGAGCGCAAAGGGCGGCGTGCGCGTTGTGCAGAACCGCCGGCGCAAGGGCCGCCAGCGCCTGACCGCGTAGTCCGCGGTGAAGCGGCGCCTCCGGCTGCGCCGGCACGGCGAGTTCCAGGCCGCGATCAGCGGCAAGCGTTTCTACAGCGGCCGAGCCCTGGTCGCCTTCGCCGTCCCCAGCCGGCGCGACACGAGCCGGGTGGGGGTCACGGTCAGCCGAGCCGTCAAAAGCTCGGTGGACAGGAATCGAGCCCGTCGGCGTCTGCGCGAGCTGGCGCGCACCAAGCTGTTCGGGGGTGATTCGCCGCTCACCGGGCGGGGAATACGATATGACGTGGTCCTGATCGCACGTCCGGCTGCGCTGGAGCTTTCTTTCGCCGACCTTTCGGCCGAGGCGGAACAGGCAGCGCTCAGGCTCTCGAAGCTGACATGACCAGGCTGCTGCTCGTTCTCATCAGGGGTTACCAGATGTCGTTTTCCAAGATCCTTCCGCCGTCCTGCCGCTACTACCCGTCGTGCTCGCACTACACGTACGAGGCGGTCGAAAGGTATGGCTGGCTGCGCGGCGGGTGGATGGGCGCTGCGAGGATCGCGCGCTGCCATCCATTCGCCAAGGGCGGCTACGATCCTGTCCCCTGATCTGACCGCGGACTGCGACCTTTAGGAGAGATCTGACCATCTACCTGAACTCCGTCTTCGACGTTTTCAAGCCCATCGTGCAGCTGTGGGAAGCCCTGGTGA
>DATHDR010000140.1:0-4549 GCA_035318965.1 Verrucomicrobiia bacterium
TCGCGACTTACAACGACCTCAGCTCGGTCGAGGCTTTGCTCGACTCGCACCCCGGCGAGGTCGCAGCCGTCATCGTCGAGCCCGTCGCCGCCAACATGGGCGTCGTTCCGCCGGAAGACGGCTTCCTCGCCGGCTTGCGCCGGCTGACTGATCACGCGGGGGCTTTGCTCATCTTCGATGAGGTCATCACCGGCTTCCGCGTTTCGCCAGGCGGAGCGCAGGGGCTGTTCGGCGTCCGGCCCGACCTGACCGTCCTGGGCAAGATAATCGGTGGCGGGCTGCCAGTCGGTGCATATGGTGGCCGGGCTGACCTGCTCGACCTGGTGGCGCCCGCCGGCCCGGTGTACCAGGCGGGGACGCTGTCTGGCCACCCGGTCGTCATGGCCGCCGGCGAAGCGACCCTGCTGCAGCTGACCGATGACGTTTACGCCAGGATCGAAGCGCGCGCGGACCGGCTCGAAAAAGGGTTGCAGCGTGAGGGCGCGAGCGTGGCTCGCGTTGGGTCGTTGCTCACGCTCTTTTTCCGCGACGGGGCTCCATGCGACTTCCGTGAGGCGAAGGAATCCGATACCAGGGCGTTCGCGTTGTTCTTCCATCGCATGCGCGATGCGGGCGTGCTGCTTCCGCCCTCGCAGTTCGAGGCGTGGTTTCTATCAGCCGCGCACGGTGACGCAGTCATCGACGCGACGCTCCGCGCAGCCAGCTGGTGAGCCGCTTCCTCGACGCCGCGAGGCGCCGCCCGGTCGACATCACACCGATCTGGCTCATGCGCCAGGCCGGGCGCTCGCTGCCGGAGTATCGAAAGCTGCGCGACCGCTGGAGCCTGGTCGACATCGTCGCCCAGCCGGAGCTGTGCGCGGAGGTAACGCTGCAGCCGGTGCAGCGCCTGGGGGTCGACGCGGCCGTGATGTTCGCCGACATCATGCTTCCGCTGCGCGGCATGGGCGTCGAGTTCGAGCTGGTCGAGAACGTCGGGCCGGTGATCGCGCGGCCCATCGCATCGACGGCCGATGTCGATGCCCTCGTCATTCCGTCTGGCGAAGAAGCTGCGCCGCAGGTCATCACCGCAGTACGCCAGGTAGTCGCCCAGTCCCCGGTGCCCGTGATCGCATTTGCGGGCGCACCTTTCACCCTGGCGAGCTACCTCATCGAGGGGCGTCCGAGCCGTGACTTCGCAAAGGTCAAGTCCTTCATGTACTCAGAGCCCGCCGCGTTCGACAGCCTTCTGGCGAAGCTCTCGACGACGATGACGGGATACCTCAAAGCGCAGATCACTGCTGGCGCGAGCGCAGTGCAACTCTTCGACTCATGGGTCGGCGCTCTTGCCCTTGAGGACTATGAGGCTCGAATCCTCGCTCACACTCGCTCGATTTTCGATGGCTTGAAATCACTCGACGTTCCGCGCATCCATTTCGGAACGGACACAGCCGGGATGCTCGAGGCGATCGCGTCCACGGGCCCCGACGTGGTGTCGCTCGACTGGCGAGTGCCGCTCGACACCGGCTGGGCGAGAATCGGCCACGAACGCGGCATACAGGGGAACCTCGACCCGGCCGTTCTCCTTGGCCCGCCTGAGCTCGTGCGTGAGCGGGCTCGCGAGGTGCTGCGCCGCGCCGGCGGGACGCCGGGTCACATCTTCAACCTCGGCCATGGAGTCCTGCCCTCGACTCCGCTCGAAAACCTGCAGCTGCTCGTCGACACCGTTCACGAGTGGCAGGTGGCGCGTGTCGCCTGAGCTCACGACCGGCGTGCTGTGCATGGCTTACGGCAGTCCGGAGAGCGAAGACGACATCGAGGCCTACTACACGCACATCCGCGGCGGCCGCAAACCTTCACCCGAGTCGCTGGAAGAGCTGAAAAATCGTTACCGGGCCATCGGAGGCTCGCCTCTGACAGCGATCACGCGGGCACAGACGACAGCGATCGGCGCGAAGCTGAGCTTGCCCGCTTTCGTGGGTATGAAGCACGCCTCACCATTCATAGCCGACGGAGCGGCAGAAGCCCGGCAGGCCGGGGTCCAGCGACTGGTCGGCCTTCCGCTCGCGCCGCATTTCGCCGAGATGAGCCTCGGCGCTTACCAGCATTCGCTTGAGTCAGCCTGGCCCGGCGAGCTGATCTTCGTGCGCGGCTTCCACGATCACCCGGCCTTCATCCAGGCGGTCCGAAATCTGATCACCGAGCGGCTGAAAGAAGGCCGGCCGGAAAGGCTATTCTTCACCGCCCACAGCCTGCCTGCTCGCATCGTGGCCGTGGGTGACGGGTATCCGGACCGGCTGCTCGAGAGCTGCCGGCTGGTCGCGGACGGGATGGAGCTGCCGGAATGGGAGTTCGCCTTCCAATCCGCGAGCACGACGGGTGAACCCTGGCTCGGCCCCGACCTGCTGTCGGCGATCGAGCGCTCAGGCGCCCGGGACGTGCTCGTCTGCCCGATCGGCTTTGTCGCCGACCACCTCGAGATCCTCTACGACCTCGACGTGGAAGCGCAGGCCTTTGCACGCTCACGCGGCATCAAGATCACGAGAACCGAGTCGTTCAACACCCGGCCTGACTTCATCGGCGCAATCGCCGAGGTCGTGGCGGACTTACTTAGTTCCCGGCCGCTGCGCGTTTCATCTGATATACAGGGCATGGAAACACGTACTGATGAACGATTCAGCCACAACCAGCTCACCCGAGACTAGCGAACCCCTCCCAGGCGAGCGGCGGACCCGCCTGAGCGGCGCCTGGACCGCGATCGTCATCGGCCTGGTCGCGCTGGTCATCATCCTCGTCTTCATCCTGCAGAACGGGCAGAGAGTCGACGTCACGTTCCTGATGTTCCACGGGCAGCTCCCGCTTGCGGTCGCCCTGCTTTTCGCCCTGATCCTGGGGGCGGTCATAGTCTTCGCATTTGGGGCTGCTCGAATCCTCCAGCTTCGAATGGTGGCCGGGCGCGCACGGCGCAAGGATTCGAGCTCCGCCACGCCACTCGAGTGACTCCCGCCAAGAAGCCGGCGACGGGACGAACCGCGAAGCGGGATCCCAAACCCAAGCCGGGCGACCCCGAAGTCACCGATCCTAAGGCCGATCAACCGACCAGCGCGCCGGTGGTCGAGGCGGGGCCGGTGGCCGTGCACGTGGATTCCGGCGAGGTTGCCGTGGTGGTCGCGCCTCCGGGCCGGGCCGGGTTCGACCGGCGGCTCTTCAGGGTGCTCAACGACCTGCCTCACAGCAAGACCAGCGACCGCTATGTCAGCGTCCTGTCGGACCTGGGCGAAGGTCTGGGCTGGGTGGCGGGTGGAATCGCGCTGGCGATTCTCGGCGGTCCGAAAGGCCGGCGAGCCGGCGCGGCCACGGCCTTTGCTTCACTCGCCGCGACATACGTCGTCCAGGAGCGCGTCAAGCCGATCTTCCGGCGCGTGCGCCCGTTCGTCAACCGCGAAGCGCGCGTGGTCGGGATCAAGCCTGCCGACCACTCATTTCCCTCCGGACACACAGCGTCATCGTTCGCCGCCGCGACCGCCCTCGCGTTCTACTACCCGCGGGCGGCGCCCCTTGCCTACGCGGTTGCGACCGGCGTCGGCATGTCCAGGGTCCACCTCGGCGTGCACTTCCCGAGCGACGCCGCCGTCGGCGGAGTGATCGGCATCGGCATCGGAACATTCAGCGCCTGGCTGTTCAAGAAGCGAGGGCGGCGCTAGGCGGGTCGAGGTCTGCCCCGAAACCATCTGAAGGTGGGGGATGGAAGCCAGCGCTCGGGCAGCCACAGCACAAAGGCCGACCAGCCGATGCCGAGGAGGACGCCACCGAGGACGTCGCTGGGCCAATGGTCGCCCGCCCAGACCCTCGCGATGCATGTGAGCACGATCACGACCCCGGCCGCGATCCAAAGAATGGGCCGGTAGCCCGGCTTGACCCGTGGCGCCAGGGAGAAAGCGACCATGAAGCTCAGCCAGGTGAAGAAGACGGCGTGCCCGCTCGGAAAGCTGAAGCCGGTGGCCGGGTTGAGGATGTGGACGAGGTCCGCCGGTGGGCGCTGTCGCGAGATGAGGAGCTTGATCAGGTTGTCGAGCAGGCTTGAAATGCTGCCGATCAACATCAACCACCCGGCTCGGCGCTCGAAGACGAACAGCGCGACAATGGCGAGGACGCCGAGCACGACCTGCCAGATGCCGGCGCTTGCGTTGATGAGCTCCAGCGGGTAGACGACTGGCCCCCAGTTGAGCTGCTGGATGAAGAGTGCGATGGGAAGGTCGAACGGAAGCACGTCGTTCTGTATGACCAGGTAGGTGTCGATCGCAAAGAGGGCGAAGACGACCAGGGCGGTGGGGCCCAGCCAGCGCCTGGCTGTCGGCCCGGGCTGCCCTGCGAGAACTTCCTTGGCGGCTTGCTTGGGTTCGGCGAGAGTGGCTTCGGCGTCTTTGGGCAGCGCGCTCACCGCGTGAGGATCACTTGCAGCGCGCTGAGCTCGGCGGTGATGGTGGCGGGCGTGCGGCCGAGCTGCTCGTTGTCGGCGTAGACCCGCACCTTAGGTTTGGTGGTCACGACGAGCTTGCGGAACTTGAACACC
>DATHDR010000141.1:0-4925 GCA_035318965.1 Verrucomicrobiia bacterium
AGGTCGACGTGCTCTACAACAACGCGGGCATCATGCCCGCGGACGACGACTCGATCCTGACCACCGAGCCTGATGCCTGGGATCGCGTCCAGGCGGTGAACGCCAAAGGCGTCTACCTCTGCTGCAAATACGGCATCCCGCACCTGCTGAAGGCGGGGGGCGGGTCGGTGATCAACGTCGCCTCTTTTGTCGCGCTGGTCGGAGCCGCCACCTCGCAGATCGCGTACACAGCATCCAAGGGCGCGGTGCTGTCGATGAGCCGGGAGCTGGCGGTGCAGTTTGCCCGGCAGGGGGTTCGCGTCAACGCGCTATGTCCCGGCCCGGTCGAGACGCCGCTGCTGATGCGCCTGCTGAATGAGACGCCGGGTGCTCTCGAGCGGCGCCGGGTTCACCTGCCGATGGGCCGCCTGGCGCAGGCTCGCGAGATCGCCAACGCCGCCCTGTTCCTGGCCAGCGATGAGTCGAGCTACGTGAACGGCACCACGTTTCTCGTCGACGGCGGCCTGACCGCGGCCTATGTAACACCGGAGTAAGCCAGGCGATGTTGGCGGTCACCATCAGTTCATCCCTCCTGGTCGCGGGTTCGGCGCAGCCCTCGAAGAAGCCATAGCGGCGGGCCGAGTCACCGCCCGCCTGTCCGCCGCCTTCAGTGACCCGGTTGTTCCCGCGGCTTAAGTCTGGGAGCTCATCGCGGTCGCGCTGATCATCTGGTTGATGATCTCCAAGCCCTTCTAGGGAGTTGCCGTAACCACAAGGGGTATCGAGTTGCGTCCTCGGAAGCAGGTTCAGGAGCATCCAGAATGCAATCGAAACTCGTCACGAGCGCCCTCGCAGGCATGGTGCTGCTCGCCGCCGCCTGTGGAAGCAGCAGCAGCTCATCGACATCAAGCGCGAGCCCATCGCCCAGCCCGGTCGCGACGGGTACCAAGATCGCTGTCGCAAGCAACGCCAAGCTGGGCTCGATCGTGGTCGACGACAAAGGCATGACGGTCTACCTGTTCGTGGCGGACACCGCGAAGGAGTCCACGTGCTACACGAGCTGTGCCGCGATCTGGCCCCCCGTCCTCACCGAAGGCACTCCGCAGGCCGGGACCGGTGCCGACGCATCCTTGCTGGGTACGACGACCCGCACCGACGGAAAGGTCGAGGTGACATACGCCGGCCATCCTCTCTATTACTTCGTGAAGGACAAGGCGGCGGGCGACGCGACCGGCCAGGGCATCAACGGTTTCGGCGCGCTCTGGTGGGTCCTGTCTCCCGCAGGAGAGGCGATCCAGGTCAAGCCTTAGGCGACAGCCACCCGCAGGTTAACTTCTGCGGGTGGATTCGGCGCGGATTTCGACTCAAGCGCGCAGGGGCGTAGTTCGGGACGCGCTGGGGATCGCGATTGCGAGCGGGGCGTACGCCGTCTCGTTCGGGGCGATCTCCACCGCGGCCGGCCTTTCGCTGCTTCAGACGTGCGCGCTGTCGGTGCTGATGTTCACCGGCGCGTCGCAGTTCGCGCTTGTCGGCATCGTGGGCGCGGGCGGAAGCGTGTGGGCGGGTGCCGCGACGGCGGCGCTGCTCGGCTCGCGCAACGCGCTCTACGGCGTGAGACTCTCATCGATTCTGGATCGGAGCGGCCTGCGGCGGTTGCTGGCCGCCCATCTCGTGATCGACGAAACGACAGCGATGGCGATTGCGCGCGAATCGCCTGCTGAGAGCAGGTTCGCCTTCTGGGCCACGGGCGCGGCCCTGTTCTCGTTCTGGAATCTCGGGACGCTGGTCGGAGCACTCGCCACCGATCTCGTGCCCGACCCGAAGGTGTTCGGGCTCGACGCGGCGCCGCCCGCCGCCTTTCTGGCATTGCTCGCCCCGCAGTTGCGCGCCCGCGAGCCGATGGCGATCGCTCTGGCGGCGGGCGTGGTGGCCCTGGCGTGTCTCCCGTTCGTGCCGGCGGGCATCCCGCTGCTGATCGTCGCCTTGATCGTTGCGCTGTTCGGCGTGCTGAGGTCGTGAGCGTGATCTGGGCCGGCGTGCTGGTCGCGTGCGCAAGCTGCTACGCGCTCAAGCTGGCGGGCCTTTCCTTGCCTGCACGGCTCCTTCAAGACGCTCGCGTCCAGAGAACCGTTCCGCTGGTACCGGTCGCGCTGCTGGCCGCGCTGGTCGCGACGCAGACTTTCGCGACGGGCCAACACCTTGTGCTCGACGTCCGAGCGGCGGCGCTCGGGGTCGCCGTCGTCGCCGTTCTGCTGCGGGCCCCATTCCTGGTCGTGGTCGCCGCCGCAGCAGCCACCGCCGCACTACTGCGCCTGCTGTAACCAACGGATGCCCTCATACCACTGGGCGGATGCGGGGTTGACGCCTTAGCCTGACCCCGATGGTGAGGATCGAAGCGGTCACCGAAGCGACGCCAGACGTCCACGCAGCGCTCGCGAAACTGCTTCCCCAGCTCAACGCGCAGCTCCCCATCCCGACGATGGAGAGGCTTCGAGCTCTTATCGCAGACCCTTCGACAATCCTCCTCCTGGCCAGGGATTTCGAGGAAATCCTGGGCACTGCCACCGTGATCGTCTACACGACACCCTTCTGGATCAAAGCTCGCCTCGACGAGGTCGTTGTCGACGAGGCTGCGCGAGGCCGGGGTGTAGGAGAGGCCCTGGTGAACGCGGCACTGGATGTCGCTCGGGCGAGAGGGGCGCAGATTGCCGAGCTGCAGTCCGGCGTCCATCGGGAGGCCGCGAATCGGCTCTATCCGCGGATGGGATTCAAGCAGCGGGAGACCAACGTCTACCGGATCGTGCTCTAGCCTGCGGTCAGCTCCTCGAGGCGGCTGACCATCCGTGCCAGTGTCGCGAAGGCCGCCTCTACCGGTTCGGGCGAGGTCATGTCGACGCCCGCCATCCGCAGGCCGTCCAGCGGGTACATCGAGCCGGCGCTCTTCAAGAATGCCAGGTAAGACTCGACGGCTTTCGAGTCTCGGGCGGCAACGCGCTCGACAAGGTGGTCGGCGCCGGCGATGCCCGTCGCGTACTGGTAGACATAGAAGTTGCTGTACAGGTGGGTGTGGAACTGGGCCCAGGTCGAGCCGATGCGATCCCGATCGCGATCGGTCACCTCAACCTCTGAGCCGAAGACCTCCATCATCAGGTCGGCCATCAGCTTGTTCAGGTAGTCGGCGGTGACGGCGCCGCCGCGCTCGACCTGCTCGTGCATCTCCAGCTCCAGGCGCGCAAGCGAAGGCATGATGAAGAAGTACCGGTAGAAATTCGCCATCGCCTCTTCGATCACCGCGATCTGAAGCGCGGGGTCGGATTGAGTCGCGAGGAGGTGTCGCCGGACCAGCGCCTGGTGCATGTTCGATGCGACCTCGGCCTGGAAGAGTCCGTAGTTCGAATAGATGAAGGGCTGCGTCTTGCGTGCGTAGTACGAATGCATCGAATGACCCAGCTCGTGAGCGAGCGTGCTCATCGAGTAGATGTCGTCGTTGTAGCTCATGAAGATGAAGGGGAACGTGTCCGGCACGCCCGTCGAGAATGCGCCCATGCGCTTTCCCGTGTTCGGATAAACGTCGACCCAGCGATCCTGCAGCGCGCCGCGGCGCAGGATCTGCACGTATTCCTCTCCAAGCGGCTTCACGCCTTCGGAGATCCAATCCACCGCCTGCTCGTAAGGCACCTTCAGCGTCGACTGGCCGAGCTGGGCGCGCGTGTCGTACGGCTTGAGCACGTCAAGGTTCAAGGCCTTACGCCTGATCCGCCAGTATCGATGCCACGTGCCGACGTTCTCGCGAAATGTTCGGATGACGTTGTGATAAACGTCCGGAGGTACATGGCTCGGCTCGAGCGCGGCGGCCAGTGATGACGTGAAACCCCGCGCTCTCGCGTAGAAGATGTCCCGCTTGATGCCACCGACCAGGCTTGTTGCCATCGCGTGCTGCATGGCGAGGTGGGCGTCGGCGTAGTTCTCGAAAGCAGTCCGCCGGAGCTCGCGGTCGGGATTCGTGAGGAGGGCCGCGACGGTGCCCTGCGCAACCTCGTGCTGCTCGCCGTCTGTCGCGGTCGCAGGTGAGAACCTGAGGTCGGCGTTCGCGAGCACGGCGTGCACTGAAAGCGCTGTGGCCAGCGGGTCCGACGCCTGCGTCAGGACCTCCTCCACCTCTGCGCTTTGAATATGTGGCTGCAGTTTTTCGACGCGATCGAAGTAGTGCCCGAGGTACGCCAGCCTCGGCGAGATCGCGACCCACTCACGCAGCTTCGGAAAGCCGATGGCGATCATCTCCGGTAGGGCAAAGGCGGTCGCCGCGCCGAGCTGCGCCGCGATCGAGCGTGCCCGGTCGGAGCGCCCGAGCGAGGCCTGGTTCCCGGTATCGACCGAGTACGACATCGTGCTGTAGACCATCACCTTGCCCATCAACCGATGCGCCCGCTCGTTCGCGTCGAACCAGTCGGCTAGCGCGTCGGGTGAGTCGCCCAGGTGGCCCTTGAACTCCGCCAGGTCGGGCAGCCGGCTGACGATTGTCTCGACCGCCTTCTCCCAGCCTGCCTCGTCCAGGAAAACGCTTTCGCTGTCCCAGGTGAAGCGCTTGTCGACCTCGGAACGAGCCGGCAGCGTCCTGGTCACGGTTCGTAAGCGTAGGTCGCTACGATGGGTTCGTGCCGCGAGCCAGGGCCAATGGAATCGTGCTCGAGTACGAGACCTTTGGCGATCCCAAAGGCCAACCCCTGCTGCTCATCATGGGATTGGGCGCCCAGATGACCACCTGGGAGGACGAGTTCTGCGCGCAGCTCGCGGACAGGGGATTCCACGTCATCCGCTTCGACAATCGTGACGTGGGCCTGTCGAGCTGGATGGAAGACGCCGGGGACCCGGACATGGCTTCTGCGTTCAGCGGCAACCCCCAGGCCGCGTACGAGCTCGACGACCTGGCCGCCGACGCGGCGGGC
>DATHDR010000142.1:0-4175 GCA_035318965.1 Verrucomicrobiia bacterium
CGCTTTCGCCTGCGCCGGATCCCTTGGCTGCGTGTCGACCACGGCGCGCATCCCAAACATCCTCAGCGTCGAGCCGAGTCTCAGGGCCGTCTTCAACCCAGGTCCGCTCCAGGCCACGGCGGCGTCGATTCGCGGAAGTGCAGGCGGGCGCGATGCGTGGGTGAGCATCTCGCAAACCAGGTCGAGCTGGACCACAAAGCCGGTCGCCGGCGCCGGCCGGCCAAAGCGGGCCAGAAGGCGGTCATAGCGACCACCCTGGGCAACCGGACGGCCGAGCTCCGGACCATACGCTTCGAACGTGATTCCGGTGTAGTAGTCGAAGTCGCGGATGGCGCCAAGGTCCAGGCTCACCACCCCGCCCAATCCGTGAGCGACAAGCAGCTCCTGCACCTGGGCAAGCTCCGCGAGCGCGCGTTCCGACCGCCGGTTGCGTACGAGGCCGCCCGCCGCATGGAGAATTTCGGCCCCGCCGCGCAGCGCCGGAAATCGCAGCAGGAGCTCGTGCTCGGCTGAGCGAAGCGGCGTCCGGTCAAGCAGCGACTCGAGCGCGACGAAGTCCCGTTCGGCCAGGGCGCCGCGGACTGCCGCTTTGACCTCGTCCGGCAGCTTGACCGCGTCCATGATCCCGTGGAAAAACTCCGCATGGCCGACGTCGACCTGGTATCGGCGCACGCCACTCGCCTCGAGGCACCGTGCCGCCAGGGCGATCACCTCCGCATCGGCGACTGTGCCGGGCGCGCCCACGAGCTCTGCACCGACCTGGTAGGTCTCGCGACGCTGTTGGAAGCGGCCCTCGTCGGACGAGAGGACGGGACCCGAGTAGCAAAGCCGCATCGGCAGGGGCGCACCCCGCAGCTTGCCGGCGACCAGGCGCGCCACCGGGACCGTGCGCTCGCCAACCAGGGCGATGACCTCGCCTCTGTTGTCCATGAACTTGAAGAGGCGCCGCCGTTGGCCGGCCTCGATCCCCAGCTCGAGCACGTCGATGCTCTCGACCATCGGGGTGATGACCTGGCGGTAGCCCCACCGGCGCATTTCGGCAAGGACCGACTCCTGCGCTTCACGCAGGACCTCGGCTTCTGAAGGAAGAAGGTCGCGAAACCCGGGGACGCCGCCCAGCCGGGGAATCACCGTCGACTCGGGACTACCGGCGGTGAAGAGACCTCCGGGCTCGGGCCACCCGCGGGTTCTCAGCTTTCATCTTCGTCCTCGTCGTCGCCATCTGCGTCGGCGTCCTCACTGAAGTCAATCGGCTCGGCCTCGTCTTCGACCGCGTGCATGCCCTCCTCGAGGTCATCGGTTGCCGGCGTCTCGACGAGAGTGTCTTCATCCTCGTCGTCGGTGAACACCTCGACCCCGCTGCCACGCGTGAGCAGGCTCTCCTTTGTATAAGGCCGGAACTCCACCTCACGCTTGCGCCGCATCGGAAAGCTGGGCTTGCCGGCGAACTTCGGGTCCTGGTACGTCTCCCGCACGATCAGCTTCACCGTGTTGCCGTCGCACGCCGTGACGCCACCCTGGTACCGGTTACCGCCGCGCATGAATTTGATCAAGCGCCGCGCCAGCTTCGCCTCGAGGGTGCCCAGCTTGACCCCGCGCGAGGTCTCGGCCACGATGCTGTCGCCGTCGACCTTCAGCTCGGCAACGTCACCGGCGGCGACCTTGGAGCAGATGTCGGCGCTGGCGCCTTCGAGGAGGGTGATGATGGTTTTGCCCATCTCCTCGACGAAGAGGTTCAGGTCGACCCTTGTCCCGCCGACCTTCAATCCCTCCTTCTGGTGCAGAAGGGTGTTGATGCGGGCCGCGTTCTTCTTCGCGATGGTGTTCATCGGGTTGAGCTTGAGCGCGACTTCGTAGGCGGCTTTCGCGTCCTTCAGCTTTCCGAGCTCTGAGAGCGCCTTGCCGAGCCGGTTCTGCGTCTCCTCGTCAGCGCCGAAGCTCTCGACGATGAAGCGGTTGAGCTTCACCGCATCGTCCCACTTGCCGGCGATGGCAAGCTGGACCGCCTCGTCCGTGTATTGCGAACGGGGCTTGAGGTGCTCTCCGGCTTCGGTCTTCAACTGGTGACGCTCCTAAGTGAACCTACGCCGGGAGCACGCACGCCGCATTGCCCGGCTGGGAGGGGAATGTCGAGTATAAGTCGCGCTCGAATGTCAACGCGGACGGCTGGGGTGGAAAATCACGCACGTGACGAAGTCGGCGGTCAGAGGCAGGGTGGCCGCGTGCATGGCTTTTCTTGTCGCCGCCGCCGCTTGCTCAGGCGGCGGAGCCGCGGCCGTCACTGTCAAGACCATCACCATCGGCGTGGACCTCCCGCTGACCGGCGCCGCCCAACGAGCGGGCGTGAGCACGCTGAACGGCATTCGCTTTTTCGTTCAACGCCACCCGACGCTTGATGGGTTTACCATCGCCGTCGACGCACGCGACGACGCCGGCGCGACCAGCCGCGACCCTTCGCGGGGCGCCGCTAACCTCCAGGCCTTCATCGCGAACCCCCAGGTTCTCGCCATGATCGGACCCTTCGACTCCAACATCGCCCGGGCGCAGATCCCGGTGGCCAATCGGGCGCACCTGGCCATGGTCAGCCCGGCCACCAGCAGCCGGTGCCTAACCAAAGAGCCGTTCCTTCCCGCCGGATTGAACCCCTTGCGGGCCGCCATCGCCTGCAAGGGGGCAGGCCTGCCGTCACCGGCCGATCTCCGGCCGACCAAGGTCAACAACTACTTCCGGCTTTCCACCACCGACGACCTGCAGGGGGCGGCGGCGGCAGACTTCGCCTCGAAGGAGCTGCACCTCCACAGAGTCGCGCTCGTATCCGACAACGAGGTTTACGGCCAGGGGCTTGCGGACAGCTTCTCGGCCAGGTTCAACCGCCTCGGCGGCACCGTGGTCGCCAGCCAGGAGATCGACCCCGCGAAGCCGCTCGACCTGACAAGTTTCCTCGCGAAGGCCAAGCAGGGAGGCGCGCAAGGCCTCTACTACGGCGGCACGTCTGCGACCGGCGGCTGCGTCGTGCGCGCCCAGATGGTGGGCATATTCGGAGCTGGGGAGGCGACGCCATTTTTCGGAGGCGACGGCATCGCGCTGGACCCGAGCTGCATCCGCGATGCCGGCGGCAATGCGGCCGGAATCTACGCGACGGTGCCCACTATTGACGCCGAGCAGATCGCAAGCGCCAGACCTGTCATCCAGGCCTTCAAGGCTGCATTCGGGCGCTCGCGCGATTTCGGCCCTTTCACCATGTCTGCTTACGACGCGACAGGCGCGCTGTACGAGGCGCTCGATCGAGCCATCAAAGGCGCCCGCGGAAACCGCCCGTTCCGAGACGAGGTGGTCACCGCGCTTGGGTCGACGACCGCCTTTCAAGGTGTGACCGGTACCTTCGGCTTCGACACTGACGGCGACACCACGCTGCGGATGGTCTCGATCTACAAGCCGATCGCCTCGAGCCCCCGCATGCTCTGGAGCTGGGTCGAGACCGTAGATTACAGCGCCGCACTCCCCTATTGAGGGTGCATCGCACCCACTTCCGAAGGGAATCCGGCCCAATTCCGTCAAGCCAATGCTAAAGTTCGCACCGGAGTAGTGGTCGGCCACCCCATGTGGCCGCACTCGCCGCCGGCGCACTCTCGCCCCGACGAAAGTTGGGAAGAGGGCGGCAAGTGAAGGGGAGGATGTGGTCGCGTGGTTGCGTGCCTCCCCAAAAACACAAGGGGGAACCAAATGGTTCGAGCTAGGGGACTCACAGTCCTCATATCGGCGGCACTTGTCGCATTCGCCTGTGGCGGAAGCGGCGGTACCGGCACGAGCAAGGGCACGATCAAGATCGGGTCCGACCTTCCGGTCTGTACAGTCGGCGGCCAGGCCGTCCAGAACGGTATTCAATTCGCGATCAATCAGAAGAACGCCGCCGGTGGGGTCGAAGGCTTCACCATCGAGTTCCAGGGCTTCGACGACTGCCGTCAGGCCGCTTACTCGGCCGACGCAGGTGTCGAGAACGTCCAGAAGATGCTGGGCGACAGCAAGTTCCTGGGCATGATCGGGCCCTACAACTCCGCTGTGGCCAAAGCCGAGATCCCGATCGCGAGCGGGCAGCATTTCACGATGATCAGCCCCTCGAACACCAACCCGTGCCTGACCAAGGACCTGCCCGACTGCAGCTACCACCCGCAGGA
>DATHDR010000143.1:0-2317 GCA_035318965.1 Verrucomicrobiia bacterium
TGTTCGTGCCGAGCGTGGCGAGGCAGCCGTCGGACGCTTTTACACCGAGCTGGGCCGGCGTCTGAATGACCCCGGGCGACCCGCCGCGCCGCCGCCCGCAGATTTGATCCAAACGGCGCTGATCGCCGCCGAGTTGGATCCTGACCTAAAGGCGGCCTCCGCCGATCCGCGTTGGCTGGCGCTCGTCCGGAGCTCGACCGAGGAGGCGATGGCGATCGTCGGTCACGACGCGATGACGCCGGTAATTGTGCTCGAAGGCGCGCACCGCAAGGGCCTGTCCGGCCCGGTCATGTCGGCCGCTCAGACGGGCGACTCAGCCGTTCGCATCTGGGATGCCTTCCGTGTTCTTCTCGAGCAGACATCGTTTTTGGAAGCACGCAGGGCCCGTCTTCTGCCCCCGCAGTTCTCGGCGATTAGCAAGCGTGGGCTCGAACACCCCGGTTACAGCACTTAGGAGGAACAATGATGTTCGGAATCGCCGTTCTTTTAGCGAATGTGGTCTGCGTCCTGTTCATGACCGGCGGTGTGTGGCTCAGACAGCTCATCTACTACCCACTGTTTGCCCTGGTCGGCGTCGATCAATTCCCAAACTATCAGCGTGAGAATCGGCTCCGTGTCCAGCGTTCCCTGCAACCGGTCCATATGATCATGGCTCTGACGACTCTCGCACTGTTTTTCGTGCATCCCTCACCGATTCCTCTTACGCTGCCTCTGCTGGGAGTAGTACTCCAGGTCGCGGTGGCTGCCACCACCGCCTACGAAGTGCCACGGCAAATGCGACTCGAACACGGGTTTGACGCGAAGGTCCATCGGCAGCTCCTCGCAGGTAACTGGGTCCGCACACTGGGCCTCTCGTTGCACACAGCCCTCGTGATCTGGATGTTGGCCCTGGTTACGCGGGTGGACTGAGGGTCATTCGCGCGGCGATGGCGGACCGCCAGCTCGGGAAACTGATGGCGACCGTCCAGTGCGCGGAGCAAAACGCTGAACGAGCTCGCAGGCGGGCGGGGGAAGAGCGTTCCATGCCGCCTAGCTTCGCATTGTCAGCGCGGAGGCGGCGGTGTCGGGGTCGACTATGTCACTCCGCCGCGCGAGTCCGGTCTCGTTGCTGCGCGGGGCGTGGCTCGAGGCTTGACACAACGCTGATTACAACCGTATGGTTGTATCAGTGTGCAAATCGCGCCCCCGGACTTCGACCCCGTGTTCGCCGCCCTCGCGGATCAAACACGCCGCGATATCGTCCGCCGCGCGATCAGCGCCGAGGAGGGCGTCCTCGAGCTGGCCAGCCATTACCCGATGAGCTTCGCGGCGGTCCAGAAGCACGTCGCGGTTCTCGAGCGCGCACGCCTGATCACGAAGCAGCGGATCGGCCGCCGCAAGGTCGTCCGCACCAACCTCGAAGCGCTGCTCGTCGCGCGCCGCCTGCTCGACCAGTACGAGGAGCTGTGGCGGGCTCGGATCGACCGCATGAACGAGCTCATCGCCGAGACGGCCGCCGCCATCGACACCGTGGAGACAACGGAGAGCAAACGATGACCGTCACCGCTGTCCGCAGGGATCCCCAGAGGCTCACCCTGACCGTTGAGGCCGAATTCGATGCATCGGTCGAGCGCATTTGGCAGCTGTGGGCGGATCCGCGCAAGCTCGAGCGCTGGTGGGGGCCGCCGACCTACCCTGCCACCTTCACCAAACACGATCTGGCGCCCGGCAGTCGCATTGAGTACCACATGACCGGGCCCGCGGGCGACCAGCCGCACGGCTACTGGGACGTCCTCGAGGTCGAGCCGCCGCGTCGCATTCTCTTGCGCGGCGGCTGTGCCAACGCGGACGGCACGCCCGACACGGAGATGCCGATAAGCACGATCCGCGTCGGGATCGAGGAGCTCGCCCAAGGACGCACGCGCATGTCGATCGAGAACGTGTTCCCCAGCACCGAGGCCATGGAGCAGGTCCTGGCGATGGGCACGGACGAGGGACAGAGCCAGGCCGTCGGCCAGATCGATGCCATCCTCGCCGAAGAAACTATCCAGCGCTAGATCCAGAGGAGAACCGTTGTGACCACATCAACCACCCAACCAACGACAAACTCACCCAGGACGGAACTGCGACGATGAAACTGGCGACCACCACGCAGGTCTCCGTTGACGGAGTGATGCAGGGGCCCGGCGGGCCGGACGAGGACGAGCGCGGCGTATTCGAGCGCGGCGGATGGGCCCACTTCGACAACGAAGCCGGGACGGTCATGGACGAGATCTTCCAGCGCGCCGACGCGTTCTTGTTCGGCCGGCGGACCTACGAGATCTTCGCCGGCTCCTGG
>DATHDR010000144.1:0-3038 GCA_035318965.1 Verrucomicrobiia bacterium
CCGAGCCGCATTCAAGTCCCGCTCGGCATCGGGAGGCAGAGGCTGCGGGTCGTAGTACAGCACGCGCATGTTGAATCCCTTGGCGCGGTGCGCAACGCCGCGACCGATGCGACCGACCCCGATCAGGCCAAGCGTGGCGCCATGCACGTCCGCGCCGAGCATCATGTCGATCGCCCAACCCCTGAACTGTCCCTGGCGGGTGAAGTTGTCGGCTTCCACGATGCGGCGCGCGGTCGACATCAGCAACGTGAATGCGAAATCGGCCGTCGCATCGTCCAGCACGCCAGGCGTGTTGGTGACCATGACCTTGTGCGCCGTGGCTGCGGCGACATCGATGTTGTCGAACCCGACCGCGACGTTGCTGACGATCTTCAGACCCGGTGAGGACAGCACGGTTTCTCGAATCGGGTCCATCAGCTGGCTTACGATCCCGACACAACCTTCGGCCGCCTGACGGATGTTTGCTTCGTCCAGCGGGCGATCCGGTGGATAGGCGATCACCTCGCCGGCCTCGGCCAGGATGGCCGGACCGGGATCGAGGATGGGGTGCATCAAGAGGATCCGAGGTCGCCCGGCAGCGCTCATGGATTCAACCCGAGCTCCTCCGCAATTGGCTTCAGCGCATCGCGGACGATCTCCACGTGCTCGTCGAAGGGTATACCGAGCGCCTCGGCGCCGGCGACCAGCTCCTCCCTGTGCACGCCACGAGCGAACGCCTTGTCCTTCATCTTCTTGCGCACGGTGCTCGGCTCGACCGCGCTCAACGACTTGTCAGGCTTGACAAGCGCGCACGCGATGATGAAGCCGCACATCTCATCCACCGCATTGAGCGCTTTGCGAATGTTCGAGTCGCGAGGGACGTTCAGGTAGTCGGCGTGGGAGGCGATGTCATCGAGAATATCCTCGGGCCAGCCTCGGTCGCGCAGCATCTGTATGCCGCGCATGGGATGCAGGTTCAACGACGGCCCTGACTCGTAGTCCCAGTCGTGTATGAGGCCCAGCACCGCCCATCGCTCCTCATCCTCTCCAAAGCGCCGCGCGTACGCGCGCATCGCCGCCTCGACGCTGCGCATGTGGCGTCGCAGCTGGTCGGACTTCGTCATGGAGGTGACGAGCTCCCAGGCGTCCTCGCGAGTTGGTGTGGTCACCTTAAATGAGGATCTCCCTTAGGGCCGATAGGAGGCGCTCATGTTGGGGGCGCGTGCCGACCGTGATCCGGAACCAGCCGTCAATCGGGTCCAGATCGTAATGGCGGATGAGGATCCTGCGCTCGCGAAGCGCATCCGCGACCGCCGCGGCCGAGTTACCGAGCGCCGGCTTGACGAAGACGAAGTTCGCCTCCGACGGCGAGTGTTCAAAGCCAAGCTCGGCAAGCTGGTCTTCGAGCCACGCACGTTCGGTGACAACGTGCTCGACGATCTTGCGGTGGTGCTCGGTGTCCTCGATCGCCGCGCGTGCGGCGACGATGGCGAGCCGGTCCACGTTGTAGGAATCCTTGACCGCGTCGAGGGCGGCGATGAGTCCGGGGCTTCCGAGGGCGAAACCGATTCGCATCCCGGCCAGTGCATACGACTTGGACATCGTGCGCACGATGAGAAGGTTTTCATGTTTCGCCAGAAGCGGAAGCTGCGACTCGACCGCGAAGTCGACGTAGGCCTCATCGAGCACCACTACGCCTTGAGATCGCATAAGCACGCGCTCGACCGACGGACCGGCGTGCCACGTTCCGGTTGGTGAGTTGGGGTTGACCAGGAACTTCAACGGAGCCGGGTCATCCATGAGCTCGGTCGACCACGTGAACATCTCTCCGCTCGGGTTGGGCGAGGGCACCGTGTCATGGACCAGGCAAAGCGAAACAAGCAGCGGATACGTCGGAGTCGGGTAGGCGACGCGGTCTCCCGCTCCGGCGAACGCGCGAAAACACATCTCGATCAGGTCGTCGGCGCCATTTCCAACGCTGACCTGCGCCTCATCGAGGTCGAAATGCTTGGCGATCGCACGTCGCGCCGGCGCCGCGGTCGGGCTCGGATAGAGCCGCAGCGACTCATCGGCCGCCGCCTTGATCGCCTCGATCACGCGCGGTGAAGGCGGCAGCGGTGACTCGTTGGTGTTGAGCTTGACCCAATCTTCGCCGTCAGGCGGTTGCTCGCCTGGGACGTAAGGCTTGAATCCTTGAAGGCCCTTTCTTACGAAGCTTTTCGGCATTCGAGCAAGAAGGTTTCAAGGGCCAGGCGCGGGCTGACGTTCTGCTCGAGGTAGCCGAGCGTGTCGTACGAGAGCTCGAGCAGCCGGGCCCAGGCCCCCTGCTCGCGACCCCGGCTGGCGAGCATCCGCTTGCGCAGCTCCATCTGCCAGCTGGCGATTGCAAAGAGCGCGGGGTCCTCGGCCTCGCCGTCGGTCCGCCGCCAGGCCATCTGGCCGGAGTCCAGCTCGGCCGCCACCTGCAGCGGCACGTCGGCCGGTGCGCCGAACACCTCTTCGAGGCGGCGAGTCCAGCTCTGATGGAGCTCGATCACCCCTTCATCGCCGGCCACTCGCACCGCCCAGCCAGGCCTGCCCCGCGCAAGCTCGGCGACCAGCTTTGCCCGGCCGGCGTCGACCCCCTGCCGCGCCAGCAGCTTTTCGATCTCCGGCGACGGCACGGGATGGAAGAACACACGCTGGCATCGGGACACGACGGTGGGCAGCACGACGAACGGGTTGAGGCTCGGCGTGGTCAGGACGATGACGCGGTGCGGATGCGGCTCTTCGAGCGTCTTGAGCAGGACGCTCTGGTCCTGGTCCCGCAGGCGCCCGACGTTGGCGACCACCGCCACACGGCGCGCACCGATCGCAGGCTTGAGATTTAGAAATGCCTGCAGCGACAGCTCATGAAACTCCGGGGGCTCGTCGGGCAGCAGCCTGATCTCGTTGATCGACAGCGGCTTGATGCGGTCGTCTTCCCAGTAGTCGGGGTGGCGACCGAGCGGCGCCTCAGACAGGAGGGCCGACGCAAGAGCGCGGGCGGCGGTCGTCTTGCCCAACCCCGACTCACCGAC
>DATHDR010000145.1:0-6878 GCA_035318965.1 Verrucomicrobiia bacterium
GCGGCCGCATGTCCCGCTGTCACTGGGACTTTGCACCCAAACATGAGGCAGCTGAGCCGCTGATTCGCTGGCGACGAATCACTCGGGCGGCTAAGTCTAGGATCAGCCGGTACCCATCTGGCGGCCCTTGGATTGACGTGCGGGTTGAAATCCCTCCCTTCCCGCGCCTCCCGCGCCTTGTCATGTCTCAAGTCATCGTGGACAGTTTTTTCAACCTGGTCGGCTAGCTTCAGCTGGAAGCGAGGCACAGGCCGTCGTGCGCACAGCCGGCTCCGCTCAATTCGAAAACGATCAGGTCACGACCGCCCAGGAGGATCGACGGTCTTCGAGCTGGGTTCGGGACACGTTTCAACGCTGACGCACCCGAAGGCCGCAGACTCGAAGGACCGGAAGAGTCGCCAACGTGCCTAGGGGGATCAGAACCGCTGCAGGACCAGCACGGATCGACCCGCCGTCCGCACCACATCGCTGACCGCTTGCGTTTCCGGCTCGGGCTGCAGCCGGTCGGTGTCGTAGATAAGCCTCCAGGGACCGCCGTACTGCTTGGGCAGCGTCCACTTGACCAGCCGCGAATGGGCGTTGAACACCAGGAGAAACGAGTCATCCGAGAGTGGCTGCCCGCGTTCGTCGTGGCCAGGGATTCCTTTTCCGTTCAAAAAGACGCCCAGTGAGCGCTCATGTCCGGCTACCCAGTCCTTGTCGGTCATCACCTTTCCGCTCGGCTTGAACCAACCAATATCCACTGTGCCGCGAATCGGACGCCCCTGGAACCAGCGACGCCGACGAAACACGGGGTGCTCGCGCCGCAGCGCGATCAGCCAGCGCGTCACCTCCAGCAGCTCCCCGTCGACCTGATCCCAGTTGACCCACGACAGCTCGGTGTCCTGGCAGTAAGCATTGTTGTTGCCCTTCTGCGTCCTGCCGAGCTCATCACCCATCAGCAGCATCGGCACGCCCTGCGCGAGGAAAAGTGTGGTCAGGCAGTTGCGCTCCTGTTTCGCGCGCAACCTGATGACGGCGGGATCGTCCGTCTCGCCCTCCACGTCACAGTTCCACGAGCGGTTGTGCGATTCCCCGTCGGCGTTGTGCTCGCCGTTCGCCTCGTTGTGCTTCTCGTTGTGGGAGACAAGATCGCGGAGGGTGAAGCCATCGTGCGCAGTGACGAAGTTGATGCTGGCCACGGGCCGGCGTGAGTCGCTCTGGTAGAGGTCGGAGCTGCCGGTGAGCCGCGACGCGAGCTCCGCGACGGTCGACGGGGCACCCCGCCAGAAGTCTCGCACCGCGTCTCTGAATCTGCCGTTCCATTCTGACCACAGGGCTGGAAAGTTCCCGACCTGGTAGCCGCCCTCGCCGATGTCCCATGGCTCGGCGATCAGCTTGGCACGGCCGACGACGGGGTCCTGGTGTATGAGGTCAAAAAATGTCGAAAGCCTGTCGACCTCGTGAAACTCCCGGGCCAGCGTCGCCGCCAGGTCAAACCGGAAACCGTCGACATGCATCTCAGTGATCCAGTACCGGAGCGAATCCATGATCAGCTGCAGCGTGTGTGGATGCTGCACGTTGAGGCTGTTGCCTGTGCCTGTGGTGTCGTAATAGAACTGCGGGTCCTCGGCGACGAGCCGGTAGTACGCAGCGTTATCAATGCCGCGGAAGCAGAGAGTCGGCCCGAGGTGGTTGCCTTCCGCGGTGTGGTTGTAGACGACGTCGAGGATGACTTCGATGCCTGCTTCGTGCAGCGTACGCACCATGGCCTTGAACTCGTTGACCTGCTGTCCGCTCTGGCCGCTGCTTGCGTATCCGTTATGCGGCGCAAAGAAGCCGATCGTGTTGTATCCCCAGTAGTTGCGGAGCGCCATGTCGAGCAATCGCTGGTCCTGGACAAACTGATGGATCGGCATGAGCTCAACAGCCGTGACGCCCAGCGTCTCCAGGTGCTCGACCACGGCCGGATGTGCAAAACCGGCATACGTGCCGCGCAACTCTTCCTCCACGTCTGGATGACAGCGCGTCATTCCCTTGACGTGCGCTTCATAGATGACCGTTTCGTGCAGCGGAGTTTCGGGTGGACGGTCATTGCCCCACTCGAAATACGGGTTGTGCACCACAGATCGGAAAACGTACGGAGCGCTGTCGGCGGTGTTGATCGAGCTCTCATTGCCGAGCTCGTACGAGTAGCAGGCTGGATTCCACCGGATCTCTCCCTCGATGGCGCGGGCGTACGGATCCAGCAGCAGCTTGCTCGGGTTGCACCGCGCGCCTCGCTCGGGCACATATGGACCTCTGACGCGGTAGCCATAGTGCTGGCCGGGCTCGATGTTGGGCAGGTACGCGTGCCAGGTGAAAGCGTCGACCTCCTCCAGGGGCATTCTATGTTCCTCTCCCTCGTCGTCGAAGAGACAGAGGTCGACCGCCTCGGCGACCTCGCTATAGAGAGCAAAGTTCGTCCCGGTGCCGTCGAAGTTGGCGCCTAGCGGATAGGCGCGGCCAGGCCAGACCTCGAGGTCATGCATGCTCGATGACCTCGACCTCTGTGCAGTCGGGCACGCAGAGGTTCACGCGCACGACGACGCCGTCACGCTCGAAGACGATTCGGTCCCCATCTACGTGCGCTTTGATGTCGATTGCAGCCGCTGGCATGCGGCGTCGCATCGCGATCAAGTCGCGGTACCAACCGAGCATGCGTCGATGGTAAGGCTCGTCCAACTCGTCCCATTTCAGCTTTGACTGCTCGAAGGTGCCAGGGTCTTGCGGGTCGGGCACCTCGTCTGGCTTCCAGCCAAAAGCCGCGAACTCGCGCCGCCGTCCTTCCGACACGGCCCTGCCCAACGCCGGGTCGGCGTGGTCGGTGAAGTAAAGGAAGGGCGTGCTCGCCGCCCACTCCTCCCCCTGGAACAGCAGCGGCGTGAAGGGTGTGGTCAGGAGCAAGGCGGCAGCAGCTTTTAGCCTGCCTTCGTCCACCAGCGCGGCGAGCCGATCACCCGCGGCGCGGTTCCCCACCTGATCGTGGTTCTGGGCCGCGATAACGAAAGCGTCGGGAGGAACACCGGCCGGCTTGGCGCCGCGCATCTTATGCCGGTGGTGTGACCACACGCCGTCGTAAACCCATGCCTGGCGCAGCGCCTTCGCGAGCATTCCGGGAGAAGTGAAGTCCTCGTAATAGCCCGTCCGCTCGCCGGTCAAGACGACGTGAAGCGCGTGATGCCAGTCGTCCGCCCACGCCGCGTTGAGTCCGTACCCGCCCGCGTCGCGGCTGCGCACCAGGCTAGGGTCGTTGGCGTCAGTTTCGGCGAACAGCACCACCGACCGATGCAGCGCCGCCGACGCCGTATGGACTTCGGTGACCAGCTGCTCGAGGATGTTCAGCGGCGAATGGTCGACGATCGCGTGCACCGCGTCCAGACGCAGGCCGTCGATGTGGTAATCGCGAATCCACATCAACGCGTTGTCGACGACGAAGCGACGGACCTCGTCGCTGCCGTCTCCGTCGAAATTGAAAGGAGTCCCCCAGGCGGTCCGATGTCGATCGGTGAAGTAAGGGCCGAAATCGCCCAGGTAGTTGCCGACCGGACCCGCGTGGTTATAGACGACGTCGAGAACGACGCCGAGACCGGCGGCATGACAGCTGTCGACCAGCCTCTTGAGACCGGCTGGGCCCCCATAGGCATGGTGCGGAGCGAAGAAATCCACACCGTCATACCCCCATCCGCGATTGCCAGAGAACTCAGCGACTGGCATGAGCTCGATGGCGTCGACGCCGAGCGCGGCGAGGTGGGGAAGATGGTCGATCACGCCATCGAAGGTGCCCGCGGGCGAGAAGGTCCCGACGTGCAGCTCATAAAGGACCAGGCGGGACAGTGACAGGCCGTTCCAGCTCGCATCAGTCCAGGGGTGCAGCTCATGATCGACCACCTCGGACAGGCCGAGCACACCGTCGGGTTGCGAGGCCGAGCGTGGGTCGGGCCGCGTCTCATAGCCCTCGATCGCAAAGCCATAACGCGTCCCTGGACCTGCCGCCGCATAGGCGGCTTCCCACCAGCCACGTTCGAGCTCGGTCAATGGAACACGACGCCCGCCGGACACGAGGTCGACGCGTTGTTTGCCGGGCGCCCAGACCTTGAACCGATGCATCGCGACTAGCGAGATGCGGCGCGCCGCGCCAGGACGGCCACCGGAAACCGGCGCGTCAGCTCGGCGACCGGAACCCTAGGTCCGCCCTCCTGTTCTTCGCCTGTGAGCAGACTTCCCCAGCTGCCGTCAGGAATGTCGATCGCGGTCTCGGCCCAATCGCCGCCCAAGCCAACCACGAGCCGGGGCACCACGACCAGCAGGCGATCGCGGACAAAGCCGACGGTATGGCGTGCCTTGGCTCCGGACGCGGTGAGTGGCATGTAGCTCGAGCTGCCGAAGAGCTCGGGGTCAGTCCTGCGCTGCTCGAGGAGGCGGTTGATGAGCCACAGCTTCGGAGCGCCCTCGTCCGCCCGCGCCATGACGTCGCTCAATTCGGCGCCACGAATCTCCGACAGCAGGCTGGCGAGACGCTCAAAGTCCACCGGACGCCGGTTGTCAGGGTCGACGAGGCTCAGGTTCCACACTTCCGTGCCCTGGTACAGGTCGGGCACTCCTGGCGAGGTCATCAGGAGGGTGGTCTGGGCGAGCGACGCAAGCCGCCCCAGGGCCACCAGCTGGTGACGGCCGATGAACGACTCGAGGTCGCTCTTGAACTCAGCGTCCGCCATCACGCTGCCGGCGAATTGAGTCAACGCGTCCTCGAATGCCTGAACCGGGTTGATCCATGAGGTGTGGACATTGGCTTCGCGGGCGGCTTTCTGCAGGAACGCCACCAGCCGCTGCTCGTCGACCGGCCAGGCTCCGACCATCGTCTGGTACATGAGGTATTCGAGGTTTCGGTCGGGGAATCCCTGCGCCCGATGGCGCTCGTTGTGCTCGGCCCACCGCCGGACCGCTGACTCCCACTCCGCCGGGATCTCTGACAACAGGTTTGTCCTCGACCGCACGTCGCCACTGCGCTTGGTGTCGTGGGTGGACAGGGTGAGCATCGTGGCCGGCCACTTCTCGGCGGTTTTGAGGCAGTGCGCATGGAATGCCTCGACAGACCGGCCGAACAAGCCTGGATCACCGCCGACCTCATTGAGTGAGACGAGGCGGTTGTAGCGATAGAACGCAGTGTCCTCGACTCCTTTGGCCATCACCGCGGGCGTGACCTGCTGGAATCTCGCGGAGAACTCGGCCTCGTTGGCGCCTTCATGCTGCACGAGCAACAGGTCGCCCATAAACGAAAGGAGCTCGGCGTCGATGTCCGGCCGGCGGCGCGTGGCTTCCTGAACGGCGATCGAAACCTGACGCCGATCTTGTTCAGAGGGCGGCGAACCGCGACGGACGTAGGTTCTGTATACGCCCAGGCAAGCGGCGATCTCGCGGACAGCGGCCCGCAGCTCGCCGCGTGTGCGATCGCGGTGGCGCCGATTGCCATCGCAGATGTCGACCAGCAGGTTGGTCAGGCGTTCAAAGTCGGGCGCGAGCTCGGTGGTCATGATCTCGTGCTTACACGTGCGAACCACCTCGGAGAAAAGCTGCGACTCGCCGGTAAACGCGTGATAGAGGGCGGTCATAGACCCTTCGTTGGCAGAGTCGACGAATATGCCGTCGACATACGCGACGAAGTCATAGCCGGTCGTGCCCTGCACCGGAAAGGTGTCCGGCACCTCTTCACCGGCGGCCAGGATGTCTTCGACCACGATGTACGTGTCAGGAGCTGCCGACCGCAACCGTCCCAGGTAGGCGACCGGGTCTCTTAAGCCGTCGACGTGATCGATGCGGAGGCCGGCCAGGATGTCGTCTGCGACCAGTCGGAGGGTCACGCCGTGACTATCGTCGAAAACCTGTTGGTCCTCGACACGCAGGCCGATGAGGCTGTCAATGGTGAAGAAACGCCGGTAGTTGAGCTGCTCTTGCGCGCTGCGCCAGTAGGCAAGGCGATAGTGCTGGCGCTCGAGGACTGCGTCGAGCGTGTCGAAGTCTCGGTTCACCGAGTCCAGTTCCAGACCCTCGAGGCTCTCAGGCGAGACCGGAAACACGAGATCGTGGTAGCGGACCACTGTCTCGGAGCCGTGCCTTTCGAGTGTCAAAGCGCCATTTTCGAGCTCTCGGCCGTAACGATCCCGCAGCACGCCAATCAGCACCTTGCCCTTCATGGCCGAGATCGGAGATGCCCAGTCGACATCGAAGTAGTTCGCGTACCGGCTCAACGGACCGTTCCGCAGCAGGTCCCACCACCATGGGTTCTCGCGTCCGGCGGTGGCCATGTGGTTGGGCACGATGTCCACCATCAGCTGCAGCCCGTGTTCGCGCAGTGCAGCGACGAGCCGCCGCAACGCGACCTCGCCCCCGAGATCCTCATTGACCCGCGTCGGGTCGACAACGTCGTACCCGTGACTGCTGCCACGCGCGGCTTGAAGGATTGGTGAGCAGTAAACGCGCGCCACTCCGAGGGAGGCAAGATAGCCGGCGCAGGCGGCCGCGTCGTCAAACGTGAACTGTTTCGAGAGTTGAAGCCGGTAGGTGGGAGCGATCTGCACCCGAAAGCTTCGCACAAGCGCGCCCTCGGCCACGGTTCTTTGGAACTGGATCGTTAGAGCGTCCGTCAAGCGCAATCAGGAGAGCCCACAGATCGGGTTATTTCGCTCAACTCTGATGTCGAGGCATAGACTCGCGCCGTTCATGGTCACCAGACTCAAGAGACCATGCAAACGGTGAAAGAGCACTGGAACCAGGCCGCCCTTTTAGGAACCGTGCCGGTCATCGGTGTGGCCATCGGTCTCTCACAAATACCGTGTTTCAGCACACGCTTCCTGGACAAT
>DATHDR010000146.1:0-4282 GCA_035318965.1 Verrucomicrobiia bacterium
GTTGTGCGGCTTCGACCTGACATTGAGGAACCGAACCCTGACAACGCTCAGCTCTACGGTCGCTACCTAAAGGTGTATCGAGATCTCTATCCAGCGACCGCTGCCGCGATGGCGCAGCTCTCCGATCTGGCGATGCGACGATAAAAAAAGAGCCCCTTGGGCGCGCGGCCCGAGGGGCTCGGAACCAACCCTCTCCCTAGTCGCGGGCGTCGAAGGGGCGCAGGAAGTGGTCCGGTTGGAAGCTGATGAAGCTCGGGGGCGCAAGGTTGAGTCCCGCATCGAGACCCGCGGCCTTCGAGTTCATGGCTGACGGGGCGGTGCTGTCCCGCCACTGACCCGAGTCGATCCGGTTGACCAGGGTTTGGAATGCGCTGATCGTCTCCGCCGGCGTGAAGGTGCAGTGACCGGCGCGATGCACGAATACCTGGCGCAACAGGCTGTTGTCGCCTGCGCTCCTCACCACGCTGGCGTACGCCTGCTCGTCGGTCACTTCGACGAGGCCGTCGCCGGTGGTGTGCATCGTGAGGACCGGCATGTTGAGGTGGCCGTTGTAGGTGATGAAATTGGTGAGGTAGGCGACCGCGCTGGGATCGGCCGCGATCCTTGGCGCGTTATTCAGCGTGTCGAGCTCCTGGTTGAGGTCCAGGCCGGCCTCCGCATACAGGGCTTTGACCTCGGCCAGGCTTGACGAATGCGACAGCTGGACGCGGTAGTCCACGCCGGTGTTCCACGAGAAGTTGCCGCCAGCCCGCCTCTCCAGCTCAAAGCGGCCGAAAAACGCGAAGAGGAAGTCGGGGTTGTTGTCCCACCTGACCTGGTTGAG
Source organism: Verrucomicrobiia bacterium (assembly GCA_035318965.1). Taxonomy (GTDB): domain Bacteria; phylum Chloroflexota; class Dormibacteria; order Dormibacterales; family Dormibacteraceae; genus Palsa-870. The sequence continues at coordinate 824 of DATHDR010000146.1, forward strand.
CTCTTGCGTGGCATAGTCGTTCGCCGCGGGCTCGGAGCTCGCCTGATCGAACCAGCCAGGAACATCAGCCAGCGCGGCGGACAGTGCGATCCGCGCGCGGCCCTGCGGCGTTGCATGTGCAGCCGCGAGAGCATTGGTCGCAGCCGTGAAATTCGCATTTGCGTCGCCGAGACTCGTGAAGTTCACGAGCTTGAAGGCGCCTGGCGCCTGGAGGGTCGCCAGTGCGAACTCCGAATCCAGTCCCTGGTTCCAGACTCCTGGCCCGCCGGCCACGACCCCGCACATGGGCAGGGCCGCGGTAAAGCGTTCCGGGAAGAGCTGGACGAGGCCGGCCGTGATCATTCCGCCGAGCGAATGCCCCCACGCGATAGTGCGCGCAGGATGGTGGCCGACCCTTATGTCGAACGCGTCGAGGACGGCGATCTGGTCCTGGAAGGCCTGCTGCAGCGCCCATCCGCTGGTCGCGTATGAAGACCCTGCCAGGGCATAACCGTGATTGAGCAGCCAGCCACCGGTCAGTGCATCGCTGACATCCGTGGCCGCAATCGGGGTGAACGAGTAGCCGTGGCTGTAAAGCACGAGCGTCCCGTTCCAGTCAGACGGAACCTCAATCTTGTAGCTCGATACGAGCCCGGAAGTCTCCGTCGTAGTTCCGGTGTACGTCGTGATCGTCACGGCTGAGACTCCCGCCGGAAGAAGCGCCAGGCCAAGGGCGGCGATCGCTCCGGCGCAAAGCCGGCGCAGCCGAGCTGCAGGTCCATTCATGGTCCGGTACCTCCACCCACGCAAACAGGACCATTGGAGTGTAAATCTCATCTGTCACATGCGAACGGCTTGCATCACTAGGCTGATGGGCGGCGATGGGAGAGGTGGGGTTCAACGTCCGGCTGCTTTCGGCCGGTCCGTTCGTGACGATGCTCGACCGGTTCGCCGTTGCACCCGTCCTCATTCCAATCGCGCTCGAGTTCCGGGCGCCGCTTGGATCCGTCGCGATCGCCGCCACCGCTTACTACTTTGCCTATGGGTTGGGGCAGCCATTCTGGGGCTTCGCCTCCGACCGGCTCGGCCGAGTCCGGATCATCCGGATCAGCCTCGGCGCCACTGCGGTCGCATGCGCCCTTTCAGCGCTCGCGCCTAACCTCGACTTCCTGATCTTCGCCCGGATCGTCGCCGGGGCGTCGGTGTGCGCGATCCTCCCGACCGCCCTCGTTTACGTGGGCGACATGATTCCCTTCCAGCGCCGCCAGGCTGTCACGGCGGACGTTCTGGCCGCGGTCGCCTTAGGCACTGCAGCCGGCAGCCTTGGCGCCGGGCTGTTCGCCCACTACCTCAGCTGGCGGCTGATTTTCGGCGTTGCGGCGTTGATCGCAGCCGCGGTCGTATTGGCCATGGGCCGGCTGCCCGAGTCGAACTTGCGGCCGTCAACCGGAGGCCCCCTCCAGCAGCTCCGTCAGACATTCCGCCGGCCGTGGGCGCGTTTTCTGATCCTGTTCGCCATTCCAGAAGGGGCCATGGTCCTGGGCTTCCTCGTCTACTTCGCGCCGGCGCTCGAGTCGACCGGTACCAACCCGGCCGTCGCCGGCCTGGTCGTAGCCACCTATGGAGGCGCCGTCCTTGCCGCCACGCGTGTCGTGAAACGGATCGCCTCGCGCACGCCCGCCTGGGTGCCGATCACCATCGGCGGCGCCATGGGGGTGGCCGGCTACCTGGTGGCGGCTGCCGACCAGCATGCGGTCGCCATCCTCGTCGCCAGCGTGCTGATCGGCGGCCTGTACGCGATCTTCCACTCCACCATGCAGGTCTGGGCCACCGACATCGCGCCGGAGGCGCGAGGCACCGCCGCGGCGCTTTTCGTCACGGGCGCGTTCATGGGCGGCGCGATCGGGACGGGGCTCGGCGCGTTTTTCGCGCAAGGGAACCAGTACAGGATTCTGTTCCTGGTCGCCGCGGGGCTCAGCGTGCCGGTAGTGATCACGGCCGCCCTGACCCGGGCCCGCTATCCCGGCACGATCCCGGCCGAGCAGGTGGGGGAAGTGGCCGGCTCTTAGCAGCCGGAGTACGATTCCCCAGTCGGGGGGCTCGGCTTTTTCGGGGAGGTTGTGACCATGGCACTGCGCAAGTTCGCATTGGGCGCGGTGGCGGCTTTGGCGGCGGTCGCGTGTGGAGGCACCAGCTCCACGGGGACCACCACCGGCTCGACCATCGTCCTCGGAGCCCCGCTGGGGCTCACCGGGTCCCTGACCAAGGAGTCGATCCTCACCCAGCAGGGTTACAACCTGTGGCAGGACTGGATCAACGAGCGCGGCGGCATCGTCGTGAATGGTGTCAAACACCCAGTCACGATCAAGTACTACGACGACACGAGCAGCGCCAACCAGTCGGCGGTGTTGATGCAGAAGCTGATCACCGAAGACAAGGCGAATTTCCTGCTTGGCCCGTACGGGAGCGCGGCCACGGCGACTGACGCCGCCATCGCCGAGCAGAACGAGATCCCGATGGTCGAGGCCAACGGCGCGGCGCAGTCGATCTTCAACCAGGGCTACAAGTACACCTTCGGCGTGCTCAGCCCGGCCAACAAGTACCTCCAGGGCGTGATCGACATGGCGGCGACGCTCAGCCCAAAGCCGACGACCATCGCGATGCTGAGCGCGGATGACAACTTCAGCCTTGAAGTCGCCGACGGCGTCAACACGTATGCGGCAAGCAAAGGGCTGAATGTCGTCCTGTATAAGAAGTACAAGAACGGCGCCACCAACCTCTCAGCCGAGGTCCAGGCGGCGAAGGCGGCCAACGCCGACATCGTGCTCAACTCGGGCCACCTGCAGGAGGCGATCGCCATCAACAAGGCGGCCAAGGAACAGAAGGTGAACGCGAAGATCTTCGCGTACTCGGTGGGTCCGTCCACGCCCGACTTCATCACCGCGCTCGGCAAGGACGCCGACTACGTGTACGGCGGCTCGCAGTGGACTCCGCAGGTCAAGTACACGCCGGCCTTCTATCTGTCCGTGGCGGACTACGTCACGGCGTACAAGGCGAAGTATCCGGGGCTGGGCGATCCCGACTACCACGTTGCCGAATCAACTGCCGCGTGCCTGGCTCTGCAGCGGGCCATCGAGAACGCGAAGTCGCTCGATCCCAAGAAGGTGCGAGACGCGCTTGCGGTTCTTGACGTGACGGTGTTCTTTGGGCAGGTCAAGTTCGACAGCCGCGGGATCAACATCTACAAGCCGATGGTCGTGGAGCAGATCCAGAACGGCGCTCACCACACCGTCTACCCCGCGAGCGTCGCGGACGCGAAGCCGAAGTACCCGACCCCCGCCTGGGACCAGCGCTGATCGCTACGAGACAGTAGTAGGGTTTTGGCCGCCTTCGTCCAGCTGGTCATTCTCGGCCTGCTGGCCGGAGGCGTCTACGTCGCTGTGGGCGTGGGCTTCGGCCTTGTATGGGGCGTGCTCAACC
>DATHDR010000147.1:0-3244 GCA_035318965.1 Verrucomicrobiia bacterium
CTGGATATCCGCAAAGTTGAGGTCATCAAGTCGGGCCTCGACTCGGTCGGCGCGCGGGTGAAGGTGAAGGTCGTGAAGAACAAGGTCGCGCCGCCGTTCAGGTCGGCCGAGTTCGACATCCTGTTCAACGAGGGAATCTCGCGTGAGGGCTCGCTGATCGACGCCGCCATCGAGTACGGAATCCTCGAGAAGAGCGGCACATGGATGTCGTACGGAGACCAGCGCCTTGGCCAGGGTCGCGAGAACGTCCGCAATTACCTAAGAGAGAACCCGACCCTTTCCGGCGAGATGGAGGCGAAGGTCAGAGAGAAGGCAGCCGGCGGGACGCCCACGCAGGCGAACGCCGCCGCCCTGAGGACTCCGCCGCGTGCGGCAGAGGACTTCTAGCCGCCCGAAACCAACTGTTGGCGCCGGCCGGCCGCAGGCCACTTCTGCACTGGACGCCGGACTGCGCCTTCTCGGGCGGAGGGCGCACTCCCAGGCCGAGCTCCGTCGCAAGCTCGACCGGCGCGGGTACACCCCCGACCAGACCGAGGCTGCGCTCAGCCGGCTGATCGAGCTCGGCTACCTCGACGACCGGTCGTTTGCGGAGGGACTGGTCAGGCGGCGAGGCGCCATCCGCGGGCCGCTCGCCCTCTCGGCAGAGCTCGCCGCGCGAGGCGTGGACCGCGCGCACGCCGACCAAGCGCTCGCCGGCTTCGACGCCGAGGCGCAGCTGGCCGCAGCGACCCGCCTTGCCGAACGGCTGTACGCGAGAAAACCTCAGGCGGGCTATCGAGACATGCTGAACGCCGTCGGTCCCAAGCTCATGCGTCGCGGCTTTTCAACCAACGTCGTGCGCGCAGCCTGCCGGGCCGCCCTGCCAGGGACGGAAGACTAGAATTTCATTCACACGGGCGCTCGTGAAGCGCCCGTAGTCATAGAGCCAACCCGAGGCGGGGCCAGTGGGTCCTGCCATGGTTCCGCACTTTGACAATCGAATAAACGAGGTGCATGTCACATGCCTGTCAACGTCTTCGTACTGGTTGTGGCGGTCCTTGTGGCAATCGGTGTCGGTTTTGGAGTGGCCTACCTGCTGCTCCGGCGCCGGCAGGGCGATGGGACCAGCGCGCTGGAGCTCAAAGCCCAGCAGGCCGTCTCCGAGGCAGAAACACAGGCCAAGGAGAAGCTGCTCGAAGCCAAAGAGGAAGCGGTCAAGATCCGCACCGCCGCCGAACAAGAGGCCCGTGAGTATCGGGCACAGTCACAGCAGATCGAAAAGCGCCTTCTTCAGAAGGAGGAGAACCTCGACCGCAAAGGGGATGACCTCAACCGGCGGGAGAGCGAGTTCGCCAACAAGGAGAAGTCGCTGGACGAGATCCGTGCACAGCTCGACGACACCTACCGCCAGCAGGAGAAGGAGCTTCAGCGGGTCGCCAACATGACCCGCCAGGAGGCTCAGGGCATCCTGATGGGGCAGGTCGAGCAAGAGCTGCGCAACGAAGTCGCTCGCAAGGTGCGCGAAGCGGAGCTCGCCGCCCGCGACGAAAGTGAGCGCCGCGCCAGAGAGATCGTCACCGAGTCGATACAGCGAATTGCCGCGGACCAGACCGCCGAGGTCTCGGTCTCGGTCTTGCCGCTGCCGACTGACGAGCTCAAGGGGCGCATCATCGGAAAAGAAGGGCGCAACATCCGCGCCCTGCAGCAGGCCACCGGGATCGACCTCATCGTCGATGACACCCCGGAAGCCGTCATCATCAGCGGCTTCGACCCTGTCCGCCGTGAGGTGGCTCGGGTCGCGCTGAACAAGCTCATCGTCGACGGCCGGATCCATCCGGCACGCATCGAAGAGATCGTTGCCAAGTCCCGACAGGAGGTCCTGCAAAGGGTCAAAGAAGAGGGCGAGGCCGCGGTCCTGGAGGTCGGCCTTCAGGGTCTTCATCCCGAGGTCGTCCGTCATCTCGGCATCCTGCGTTTCCGTACGAGCTACGGGCAGCAGGTGCTGAACCATTCGAAGGAGGTCGCGTACCTCGCCGCCATGATGGCGTCCGAGATCGGCGCCGACGTCCGCATCGCCAAGCTGTCAGGTCTCTTGCACGACATCGGCAAGGCCATCGACCACGAGGTCGAGGGCTCACACGCCGTGATCGGCGCTGACCTGCTGCAGCGGCACGGGGTTCCCAAAGAGGTCGTGCACGCCGTGCGTGCTCATCACTACGACGAGGAACCGCACTCACTCGAAGCGCTGTTGCTGATCGCGGCCGACGCCATCTCCGCTGCCCGCCCGGGAGCGCGCAGGGAGTCGCTGGAGGCTTACGTCAAGCGTCTCGAGAAGCTGGAAGAGATCGCAAACTCTTTCCAGGGGGTGCAGCAGTCTTACGCGATCCAGGCGGGCCGGGAGGTTCGCATCCTGGTCAAGCCGGAGCAGATCGATGACACCGCGGCCCAGCTGATGGCGCGGGACATCGCAAAGCGAATCGAAAGCGAGCTGAGCTTCCCGGGCCAGATTCGCGTCACCGTGGTGCGCGAAACCCGGGCGGTCGAATACGCCAAATAGTCGTCAAGGGAGTCCCAACTCGGGACTCCCTTTTTTGATTGGTTTGAAGTGCGCCCTGCGCGCGCCCGGCAGGCTAGCCTTGACGCAGCTTGAGTGACGAGTTCCGAATCCTATTCCCACCCCACGAAATCTTCGATTTCGCGGGGACCCCGGGTTGCCATCCCTGTAGGTTGGCCTGATGTCCGAAGACTTTCGCATTCTCTTTGTCGCTGACGTGGTCGGCCACCCTGGACGTGACGCGGTCAAGGCCATCCTGCCGGGCCTGAAGAAAGAGGTCGAGGCCGACCTGACCATCGTCAACGGAGAGAACGCCGCCGGTGGTTTTGGTTTGACCTCGAAGATCGTCGCCGAGCTGAAGCGTTCGGGCGCGGACGTGATCACGACCGGCAACCACGTCTTCGCCCAGAAGGACTTCGTGCCAGAGCTGCCCGGGCTCGAACGCGTGCTGCGGCCCGCCAACTATCCCCCGGCCGCCCCCGGCACGGGTTCCTGCGTCGTCGATGCCGGCGCGCGCCGGGCGCTCGTGATGAACCTCATGGGGCTCTTCTGCCTCGACGCGCTGGACGACCCGTTCCGGGCGGCGGATGCCATCCTCGCAGCCAACCCCGAAGTCAAGATCGTTTTCTGCGACATGCACGCGGAGGCCACCTCCGAGAAGACGGCGATGGGCTGGTTCCTGGATGGACGGGCCAGCGCTGTGGTCGGGAC
>DATHDR010000148.1:0-5106 GCA_035318965.1 Verrucomicrobiia bacterium
CGGCGGGCAGCTTCAGGTTCGGCCCAACCGGGGTGCAGGTTCCCGCGGGGCGCCGCTACCTGCCGGGCACACTGGTGCTCGAAACCACGTGGAGGACGCGGACGGGCTGGCTGATCGTGCGGGACGCACTCTGCATCGGCCCCTGGTACCACAGCCAGCGCCGCTCGGGCACCAACCGCCGGCCGCCGCCGGACTATGAGGCCGAGCACATCCTCCTACGCACCGCGCGGTGCGTTGTCGGCAATGTGGAGCTCAGCCTCGACTGCCACCCCGTCTTCGATTACGGAAGTACCTCCGCAAAGTGGGAATATGCAGGCTCGGGATACGGCGAGGCGATCGCCAGCGGAAGCGAGACTGAGGTTCCGCTGCGCCTGGTCACGGACCTGCGCGTCGGTTTCGAAGGACCCGGCGCCCACGCGACCAAGACCCTGCGCCAGGGCGAGCGCGCCTACGTCGCCATGGTCTGGGCGCGCTCTCGTCACTCCACCTCCAAAGAGCACTGGGAGGAGCACCCTGCGCCGTCGACGGCAGAAGAGGCGTTCGAGCGTGTCGAGCGGACCGCCGACTACTGGCGCGAGTGGATCAATGGAGGCGAGTTCCCCGAGCACCCCTGGCAAAGCTTCCTGCAGCGCAGCGCGCTCACGCTGAAGGGACTCACGTACAGCCCCACCGGGGCCCTGCTTGCCGCGCCGACCAGCTCCTTGCCCGAGACGATCGGCGGCGAGCGCAACTGGGATTACCGGTACACATGGATCCGGGACGGGACCTTCATGCTGTGGGGTCTTTACACGCTGGGCTTTGACCGCGAGGCCAACGATTTTTTCTATTTCATCGCCGATGTGGCTGCCGGCAAGAAGGACCTGCAGATCATGTACGGCATCGGGGGCGAACCCGAGCTGACCGAGACGACGCTGGATCACCTCAGCGGTTACGACGGCTCTCGGCCGGTGCGCATCGGGAACGCCGCCTACAACCAGGTCCAGCACGACGTGTGGGGGGCCGTGCTCGATTCGGTGTACCTGCACACCAAGTCGCGCGACTACTTGCCCGAGGTCGTGTGGCCGATCCTCAAGCGCGCAGTCGAATGCGCGATCGAGAACTGGAGGAAGCCTGATCGGGGAATCTGGGAGGTTCGCGGGGAGCCGCAGCACTTCACGTCCTCGAAGCTCATGTGCTGGGTGGCCTGCGACCGAGGCGCGCGCCTGGCTGAGATGCACGGCGACGTCGAGCTGGCGAAGTCATGGCAGGCGATGGCTGACCAAATGAAGTCAGACTTGTGCGAGCACGGCGTGGACAAGCGAGGCGTGTTCGTCCAGCACTACGGCACGGACGCGCTTGACGCATCAGTCCTCCTGATCCCGCTTGTCCGTTTCCTGCCGCCGGAGGACCCAAGGGTTCGTGCGACCGTGCTGGCGGTCGCCGACGAGCTCACCGTCGATGGGATGGTTTTGCGCTACCGAACCGACGAGACGGACGATGGGCTCTCAGGCGAGGAGGGCACGTTCACGATCTGCTCGTTCTGGCTGGTCTCGGCGCTGTGCGAGATCGGCGAGCTCGACAGGGCGCGTGAGCTGTGCGAGAAGCTCCTGTCATACGCAAGCCCGCTGCAGCTTTACGCCGAGGAGATCGACCCCCGCAGCGGCCGGCACCTAGGCAACTTCCCGCAGGCCTTCTCCCACCTGGCTCTGATCAACGCAGTGATGCACGTCATCAACGCCGAATTGGGGACGCCTGGTCGGTTCGGCGTCGGAGCACCAACGCCCCAACCCTAGACAACGTCTCTACCAAGACTGTGCGAACATTAGTTCGCTGTGGGTGCTGATTCCCTCGGCCTGAACATGGTCGACCCCGAGACCCTCGTGGTCGACCTCAACTGCGCCTTCGCCTCGATCGAGCAGCAGCACGACCTCAGCCTGCGCGGCAGGCCCCTGGCCATCGCCGCCTACAACACCGACGCCGCGACCATCGTCTCCTCCTCGCGGGAGGCCCGAGACCTGGGCATCAAGACGGGCATGAAGGTCTTCGAGGCCAAGGCCATCTTTCCTCGAATCGCCGTGATGGAGCCCAACCCGCCTCGCTATCGCGCGGCGTCCGACCAGTTGATCGAGATCATGACGCGCCACAGCCCCGACGTACTGAGGATGTCGATCGACGAAGCCTCGATGAACCTGGCCGGCACTCCCAACCTCAAGAAGCTTGGTCCAGAGGGAGTGGCCGCGGCGATCAAGGCGTCGCTGCGCATAGAGGTCGGAGAATGCATCACCAGCTCGATCGGCATCTCAACCTCGATCTGGATGGCGAAGCAAGCCTCCAACCTCAACAAGCGTGACGGCCTGGAGCGGATCGATCACACGAACCTGGTCAGTGTTTTCGCACGTCTCCGGCTTACCGACCTGTCCGGCATCGCGGAAGCCTCCGCCCGCCGCCTCCTGCTGGCTGGTGTCCACACGCCGCTGGAGTTCCTGCATGCGAGCGTCGATCAATTGAGCCGCGCGGGCATGCAGCCGGCGGTGGCCGGCGGCTGGCTGCGCCGCCTGCGCGGTTTCGAGGTCGGCAACTTCGAGGGCCCGCCGCGCAAGAGCTACAGCCATTCGCACGTGCTGGCGCGCTCGACAAGCTCGCAGGGCGAGCTCGAGGAGCTGCTGATGCGCCTTTCGGAGATGGTCGGGCGCCGGCTCCGGGCAGCCGGCCGCCGTGGCGCCGTCGTCTCTGTCAGCGTCGCCTACCGCCCGGACGTAGACAGATTCTCCAAACAATCGAAGCTGGCTCAGCCGGTCGGGACGGGTGAAGAGATCTATCAAGCCGCGCGCGTCCTGCTGGCCGCCCGCGATGTCCGCCGCGCGGTCGGCACGCTGGGCGTAGGCCTGTCAGGCCTGGTCGACGAGGAGGCTGGACAGCTTGATCTTTTCGGAGGACCGACAGCACCTCGCAACCAGCGGCTGGAAAATGCGATGGATGCGATCCGAAACCGATTCGGGGAGGACGCCGTGCAGAGAGCTCGCCTGCTCGGCCGCGCGAGGGTGGTTCGCGATCGGATCGCGTTCGGCAACACCGGCCACCCGGATGACTAGTTGGTGAGCACCCCAGCCACTGCGCCGAGGGAGCGGAGCAGTGGCCGCGCGATCCCCTCGCGGCGACGCTCCAGCTCCACCGCGCCAGGCAACGTCTGGGCGAACGCGTCCACGACTGCTGTGTCCCACTGCGTGCCGCGGCCGCGAAGAAGCTCTCCGAGCGCGACCTCCGGATCAAGGGCGGTTCGGTAGGGACGGTCCGAGGTCATCGCGTCCCAGGAGTCGGCGACCGCGATGATGCGAGCGCCGAGCGGGATCTCGTCACCGCTCAATCCCCGCGGATAGCCGCGTCCATCCATCCGCTCGTGATGCGCCAGCACGAGCTCGCGCCCGCGCTTGTATTCGGGGAACTTCTCCAGGATCTCGACGCCGGTCTGCGGGTGCTTCTTCATGAGCTCGAACTCGGCGTCGGTCAGCCGGCCCTGCTTGTGCAGCACCTCATCTGGCACCGCGATCTTGCCCAGGTCGTGCACTCGTGCCGCGAGCCGGATCAGCTCGACCTCGCGGTCAGGGAGTCCGAGCTTGCGCGCGGTACGCACCGCGTGATCGGCGACGCTCTCCGAGTGCTTGAACGTGTAAGGATCGCGACGGTCGACGATGTCCGCCATCGACTCGACTGCCGCCACAGTCTGCTCCCGCAGCTGCACTAACCGCTTCAGAGCCATTTGCACGCCAGCAATCGGCCCCATCATCACCACGGCGAGCCATGGCCGGCCGTTGGACAGCACCGCCAACAGGTAGCCGGCCACGTAGGTGGCCGCGGTCTGCTTGAGCTCGGAGCCCGCAGTCTCCACCCATATCTCGAGCGGGTTCCGAGCGGTGAGTCCACCTACTGCTACGACAACAAGCGATGCGCTCACGAAGTACATCGCGCAAGCCGCCAGGATCGTTGCGATGAGCTGCCCGGACGATGGTTCCAGCCCGCGGTACACGATGGCGGCAGCGGCCGCCGCGATCATCAACTGGGAAGCGTTGAAAACCAGGTCGATCGGCTCCCGGCGCCTGGTCCCGGTCAGAGGGTTTCGCCTTACGCATAGAAATCCATCGCCCAGGATCCTGCTCAACCCGACAAGCGCGACGGCGGTGGCAGGTGGGAACAGGATTACCAGTGCGAGGTCGATCGCCGGCGACGCGTCGGTCTTGTAACGGGGGGAAACCATGATTGGAAAATTTGCCGCCGCCGCGCCCAGCAATACCAGGAGGACCATCAGCAGCGGATCTCCCGAACTTGCCTGTGGCAAGCCGAGCATCAGCATGGCGACCGCGACCGCGGGCGCCGCCGTGGCCAGGAAGTAGGCGCGAACCAATGGCGTCATGCCAGTAAGGGCTAGATGCCGATCACGCCGCCGAAAGTCGTCGTTTTGCTGGTCCCGCTCGCGTAGACGTGCGTGCCAAGGACCGAGACGTCGAGGCTGTAGTTGATCGGCGTGCCGACCTTGTAGGTCGGGTCAATCGAACAGACCGTCGACGCGCTTGCGTTGACCACCCCCACCAACAGCATTCCCACGGCAACACCAAAGCCGACCAGCACCCTCTTCATCGTTCCCACCCTTCGTAAATTCAGCCTGGAAAGGCTGACGTGAGTGAAAATGTAAGTGGGACTTTGTTCACAAAGGTCAAAACTCAGTTAAGACCTGTGAGGTCAGCCCTGAGGTGTAAGCCCATCCTCCTCGGGAGCTGGTTTGAGGAAGAGCGCAGCCAGGGGAGGCAGCGACAGCGTCAGGCTGTGCCGGTGCCCGTGCATGCTGATCGGGACCGCCTCGACCCCGCCCAGATTTCCCTGTCCGCTGCCCCCGTAGAGCGGCGCGTCACTGTTCAGGAGCTCGAGCCATCGCCCCGCCTGCGGGATTCCTATCTGGTAGTTATGGCGAGGCACCGGGGTGAAGTTGAAGACCCCGACGAGGACGTCCTGCGGGGACCGGCCGCGCCGGATTAGGCTCACCACGCTCTGGTCAGCGTCTGTGACGTCGATCCACGAGAAGCCCGCCGGCTCAAAGTCCATCTCGTGCAGCGCCTTCTCATCTCGCAGGATCCG
>DATHDR010000149.1:0-2252 GCA_035318965.1 Verrucomicrobiia bacterium
GACAGCCTGACGCGCGGTACGGTCGACCGCCGCCGCGTGTTCCTTGCCAAGCTCCATCAGTGCGCCGAGCGGGACGCCTGCGGCTATCAGCTTCATGCCGGCCGCGATCGCCTCAAGATCGTCGGCGGGGTAAAGCGGTTCGTCGCCGCCCTCGACCGGGACCAGAAGGCCGGCCTGCTCGAGGCTCATGAGCAGCGGTTCGGCCACTCCGCTGCGTTCGGCGAGCTCGCTCAGCGTGAGTGTCTGAGGGGCGGCCGGCCGAGTGACAGCCGCGACCAGCGCCTCATCCGAGCGCTCGAGCTCCCCGGTCAGGAAGCGCTGGATCACGGTCAGCGTGAATCCCTGCTGCTGCAGCTCCTTGATCCGGCGCAGTCGCGCGAGGTGGCTCTCGGCGTACCACGTGACGCGGCCCTCCCGGCGCGGCGCCTCGAGCAGGCCCTTGCCTTGGTAGAAGCGGATCGTGTCCACCGCGACGCCCGCCGAGCGCGCCAACTGTTCGATCCGGTACTCCACGAGTACTTACTCTAATCGTCCGTCGGAGAACGCTACGGGGTGGCGGGACAGCTCGCCGAAGTGGAAGCCGACGAGCGGTCGGCCAACGTGAGCGGGAGCGTGGTGGTGCTGCCCGCGCGCAGCACCGTGAGCTGGACCGTGTCGCCCGGTGCGTGGGGCTGGATCGCGCCGCCCAGCGTCTGGCCGTTGTTCAGCTCGACGTCGTCGATCTTCTCGATCAGGTCTCCGGCCTTCAGCCCGGCTTTGGCGGCCGGTGTCCCCGCCAGCGCGGCCGTCACCAAAACGCCGTAGCCCGCCAGGTCGGTCCCGCCGGCGAGAAACGAATCCTCCGACTGGTAGCAAACGCCCATGTAGGGGTGGCCGGGCTTTCGCCCGGCGATCAGGTCCTGCGCGATCCGCTTGGCGATGAGGCTCGGAATCGCATAGCCGATCCCCTGGCCGGCTGCGTTCGTCGCCGTATTCACGCCGATCACGTTTCCCTCTGCGTCGGCGAGCGGCCCGCCTGAGTTGCCTGGATTGATCGCCGCGTCCGTCTGCATCACGTCGGGAAGGTCCTCTGCTGGGGTGCCGCCTCCCGCGCTCGCAGTGATCGTGCGGTGCAGCGCCGAGATGATTCCCGACGTGACAGAGCCCTGGTTGCCCAGCGGACTTCCGATTGCCACGACCTGTTGGCCGACGACGAGCTTGGTCGAGTCGCCGAACTGGGCGAGAGGCAGCGAGGTGTCGCTCACTTTGACGACCGCGAGGTCCTGTATCGGATCGGTTCCCTGAACTGTGGCCGTGAAGTGACGGCCGTCGGGCATCAGCACGATGACCCTGCTCGCGTTGGCGACGACATGGTTGTTTGTTACAAGGTAGCTGGCGCCACTGTCATGCGAGATGACAAAGCCGCTTCCGATTCCGCCGCCGCCGCCGTTCGTCCTGACGATGAGCTCTGCGACGGCGGGACCGAGCACCTTGACGACGTGAGCGGGATCGAAGGTGCCGGCCGTCACCGGCGCCGGGCTCACGACCGGGATGGTCGCGACGGCCGTTGGGCTGGCCTTGGCGCTCGGCGTGGGGGAGGTGCGACTACCGATCGGACGAACCGTGCAGCCGGTAGCGACCAGCATCGCAAGCATGACGGCGGACATCAGCTTGACGAACATAATCCGTAGGTATTCCAGTAATACATCCTGTCGAGCCAGCCCGGGTCTGTGCGATAGGCCCGCGCGAAGTACTCCACGGCGTCGACGTAGTCGTAGTCAAGGTTGTAGTGCCAGATGGCCAGGCGCATGTTGTAAGGCGCTCCGTAGTGCACCAGGTAGCGCGCGGCGGCGAGTATGGCGGCGTGAGGGTCCATGATGTCGCCGCCTTCACCGTAGTTGGCCCACGTGCTCGGAAGGAACTGCATCGGTCCTTGCGCATTCGCCGACGACGGTCCGTTGATGCGGCCGAAGTTGCTCTCGATGAAGTTGATGGACGCGAGGTAGCTGGCGTCCACCCCGTAACGCTGCTGGGCTTCGAGGTAGTAGGAGCGCAGCGTGCTCACGGGCTTCGCCTCACTGTAGGCATGCGTGAAATGGACGTTGACCAGGTAGTACTGGTCGATGCCTCCGAGGATGTAGAGCGAGTGCAGGCCCGCGATCGTGTTTCGCATTGGCGACTGGACCTTCGACGGCAGAAGCGGAACCACGGCGTTCTCCACGGTCGCGTACCCGGCCAGCTCGTAGATGCGCAGCTCTTCCTGGCGCGCAGCG
>DATHDR010000150.1:0-5685 GCA_035318965.1 Verrucomicrobiia bacterium
CTGGCCGCCGGACAGCTGGTGCGCGTAGCGGTTGGCGTATTTCGACAGGCCGACAAGCTCGAGCATCTCGCCGGACCGCTTCTTCTGCTCTGCGGCGCCCACCTTGTGCAGGCTGAGGCCGAAAGCCACGTTTTGCTGGGCTGTCATGTGGGGGAACAGCGAGTACGCCTGGAAGACCATGCCGACGTCGCGCTTGTTGGCGGGCAGTCCCGTGACGTCCTTGCCTCCGAACATCACGCGCCCGCTGTTCGCCTCCTCCAGGCCTGCGACCAGACGCATGGCGGTCGTCTTGCCGCAGCCTGACGGCCCGAGCAATGCGACCAGCTCTCCCGGCGCCATCGTGAGGCTCAGGCCGTCGAGCGCAGTGACACCCGCATAGCTGCGACGAAGGTCCTCGAGGCGGACCTCGACTCCCGCTCCAGCTGTCGCCATCATTTGTCTGGTACTCCGATAAAGCTGTTGCGGAGGGGAAGGATCCGCGACTCGGTGCCTGGGAGCAATTCCTCTTCGCGCGCCACCCGCTCCCTTGGGCGCCCGAAGAACGACAGGATCATAAGCAGCGTGAAGGCAAAGATCAGCGAGGCCACCGAGACGGCGATCGACGTGCCGGCGCTGACGAGGCCAACGTAAGCGATCGCAACCTGCAGGTTTTCGAAGTACAGCAGCTGGGCGAAGGTGAACTCACCGAGGACGACGGCGACCGACAGCAGGCATGCGTTGAGGAGGGCGGTCGACATGTTCGGGACGATGACGCGCATCATCACGGTCCCCCATCCGGCTCCGAGGCTGCGGGCGGCTTCTGAGAGTGTCTTGATGTCGATCGCCGCCAGCCCTGCGTCGAGGGCGCGATAGCTGTAAGGCAGGACGATGATCAGGTAGACGAAGGAGAGAATCAGAATCGAGTCGGTCACGTTGATCTCGATCCAGTGATAGAGGGGGGCGATTCCGACCACGAGCGCGATCGCCGGGATCGTGAGCGGCAGCAAGCACAGGAACTCGACGATCCGGTGGACTCTGGGCAGCCGCAGGCGTACCCACACCATTGTTGGCAGCAGCAGCACCAGCATTCCCACCGACGTGATCACGGCGAGCTCGAGTGAGACCGTGATCGCCTTGATCAGGTCCGGCGCCTGGAAGATGGCGCCCCACGCCTCCATCGTCCGTGGTGAGGTCACGCTGTTCCCGCGGGTCGAGAACTCGAACATCGCTCCGATCGGCAGGAGGAAGAATGCCCCGACCAGGAGGAAGACCGTGGCGCGAAACACCTGCAGCTTGATCCGGCGCGACCGGCTCATCTGAGCCGCCGCGACGTGCGCCGTTGAAGCAGCGTGTACAGCACCACCACGATCATGACGATCAGGATCATCGTCAGCGCAAGCGCTTTTGCCAGGCCCGGCTGACTGCGCCCGGTCTCGCTGGTGAACAGGTTGCTGATCTGAAGCGGAACGATGATCCCGCCCTGCGTGATGAGCGCAGCCGCGGTGGCGTACGCGGAGAACGCATTCGCAAACAGCAGGAGCGTGCACCCGAGAAACGCGGGCGCCAGCAGCGGCCCCGCGACGTATCGCCAGTAGTGCCACGTGCTGCCACCCAGACTTTCGGTCGCCTCGCGCCACTGAGGCCGGATGCCGTCGAGCGCGGGCAAGAACACGAGCAGCATCAGCGGGATCTGGAAGTAGGTATAGACGACGATCAGGCCGCTGACCTGATACAGGGGCGCTCCGTTCGCGTAGATGTCGATGCCGTGCGATTGCAAGAAAAGGGTGACGAACCCGACGTTGCCGATGGTGGCGATGAAGGCGAACGCGAGCGTGACGCCGCCGAACTGCGCGAGCACGCCTGACATCGACGTGACGATGCGGCGGAACACGCCGCGCGGGTTTCCGGTCGCGACCGCGTAGGCCAGCATCGCACCGAAGATCGCGCCCAGGAGGGCGCTGGCCACGGAGATGGTCGTGCTCTTCACGAACGCATTGATCAGAAAGTCCTGGTTGATCCCGGCGATGTTGCTGAGGGTTGGGCTTCCCTGTTTGGTGGTGAACGAGCCGTAAGCGATGATCGCTGTCGGCAGCAGGAGAAACAGCCCGACGTAGAGGAGGAAGGGCACCACCCCCAACCACGGAAGGGGCAGCCGCCGCCCACCCCCATCGGGGCGAGCGGCGGTTTCAACGGCCGGGTTGCCGGCGGAGGTCACCCGATGGCCTTAGACCAGTTGGCGGAAAGGTAGGTCCCCGCTTTGGTTGACTGCGCGTCGGTTGGAAACTGCGGAGTGCCCGTGACCTTGGGCAGAGCCGCCGCAGCAGTGGCGTCGATCTTTCCGGACTTCTCCATGGCCGCCTGGCGGACTGGACGGGCGCCGCCCTTGAGCCACAGGTTCTGGCCTTCGTCCGAGTACAGGTACTCCTCCCAGAGCCGCGCCGCGGCCGGGTGAGGTGCCTCTTTGTTGATCGCCTGCGCATAGTAGCCACCGATGACCGCGTTCGACGGCACGAAGATCTTCCAGCCGGACACGTCCTTGCCGTGGGAGGTGGAGAGGTAGTCCCACTCAAACAGGACCGGGGTCTGGCCCGCCTTGACTGTGGCGGCGGTTCCGATCACGGGTACGAAGTTGTTGGCCACCTTCAGCTGGTGGAAGAAATCGACGCCCTTGCTGACGTCGTCGAGGGAGCCGCCGTTGGCGACTGCCGCCATGATCACCCCGTTGAGCGCCTGGTTCGACTGGGTCGGATCGCCCGCCAGCGCGACCTTGCCCTTGAAACCGGATCCCAGCAAGTCCGCCACTGAGTTGATGGCCCCGCCCGGCACCTTGCTGGGGTCGTAGCCGATGCCCATGAAGCCTCCATAGTCCTGGAACCAGAGGCCGGTCGCTTCTTTCTGACCGTCGAGGATGTCACCCCACGTCGTCACCTTGTACGGCGCGAAGAGCGCGGTGTTCGCAAGCGCGACCTTGAGGCCGACGTCAACGACGTCCGGAGCGCTGCTCGTTCCCGCCTGCTGGGTGATCGCGTCGACCTCCTGCTGGCTGCTCCCGTTGGGGTTGGCCGAGGTCACATCGATGTTGTACTTGGCCTTGAAGCCGCTGATGACCGCGCCGTAGTTCGCCCAGTCGGGAGGCAGCGCGATCACGTTGAGCTTGCCCTCCGCTTTGGCTGCCGTGACCAGCGCGTCCATGCCGCCGCAGTCGGCTGCGGACTTCGCCGCTTTCGCATTACAGGAGCTGGTTCCACCGCTCGTTCCCCCACACGCCGCGACCACGACGAGGGCCACGACGACAAGGGCGAGCCGACCGATCGAGGTACGCAACTTCATGCTTCCTTCCCCTTTGAACCGCTGACGGCCTGGGCGCCAGCCTTGGCGACCAATATGCACCGGAAATATTGCTCCCGGCCCGGCGATGTTGCAAGGATGGAGAGGGCTGCGGCCGTTGATTTCAGCTAGCCGGCGGCTAATCCTCGTGCGCTACCGCGGAATCCAAGCCGGCGGGATAGATCCGAGGCGGCGTCCAGGGTGAGCCGCACCAGCTCCGGGCGATCCTCCGACCTCAGGCGGTGGGAGGGCCCAGAGACGTCCATGGCAGCCACGACCTCGCCGCCGGCGTCGTACACCGGCGCGGCGATGGCGTCGAGCCCGACCTCGAGCTCCTCGTGGGTGCGGGCCAGGCCGGCGTTGCGGGCCGCGTCGAGCTGAGCTTCCAGCTCTCTGCGATCGGTGATCGTGTGCGGCGTGGAACGCTCGAGGGGGCGGGCGAGCAGGCGCTCGCGGGCGGCAGCGGGGCCAAAGGCCAGGATCACCTTGCCGCTGGCGGTGCAGTGTACTGGTGTACGACGCCCCAGCCAGTTCACGCTGACGACCGAGGTCGAGCCGGTCGCCTGCTCGATCGGGACGATCTCGTCACCGACGAGCACGTCCAGCGTCACGGTCTCGCTGAGCGCCGCCGCCAGGCCGGCGCACACCGGCCTGGCCACCGAGCGCAGGTCCGACTCGCCGGTGACCACGCTTGCGAGCTGCGGCAGGCGCCGGCCGAGCCGGTACTTGGCGCTCGTTCCGTCGCGCTCGACGAGGGCATGACGCTCCAGCGTGCCCAGCAGGCGCAGGGCGGTCGAGCGGTGCACGTGGAGCTCGCGGGCGATCTCCGCACCGGTGCGCCAGCCACCCTGCGCCAGCACGTCGAGGATCGTGATCGCGCGCTCGACGGAACGGACGCCCTCCGCCGGAGGCACCCGGATGAAGTTGCGAGCGCCATCGTTGCTCACAGCGCAACATTACGCTTGCTAGGCCTCCGAAAGCGCGATAAACTGTTGGACTCTGAGCATCTGTTGGGCAATGCGCAACAACAGCCAGAAGGAGCGGCATGAGTCGAGAAGAGGAAATCCGAGCCGGACTGTTCGACCACACGCTCAACGGGCACGCGCCCGAGGTCAAAGCGCTCACCGAGGAAGGCCTGAAGCTGGGGATGGACCCGATGGACATCCTGTTCAAAGCCCTCATCCCCTCCCTCGAAGAGGTCGGACGGCGCTTTGAGAAAGGCGACTTCTTCGTCCCAGAGATGCTGATCGCGGCGCGGGCGATGCAGGGTGCATTGGTGATCCTGCGACCGCTGATCGCCGAAACCGGCGCGCAGCCAGTCGGCCGCTACGTCATCGGAACCGTGAAGGGCGACATCCACGACATCGGCAAGAACCTGTGCGTGATCATGCTCGAGGGCGCCGGATTCGAGGTCTTCGACCTGGGCGTCAACACGCCGCCGGAAAAATTCGTCGCCGCGGTCGAAGAGCACAAGCCCGACGTGGTCGGGTTCTCCGCGTTCCTCACCACCACCATGCCGATGTTCAAGGTGAACATCGAGGCCCTCGCCAAAGCGGGCTTGCGCGACAAGGTGCACATCGCCGTGGGCGGGGCGCCGGTGACGGAGGAGTACGCGAAGCACGTCGGCGCCGACAGCTATGCGCCCGATGCATCGATGGCGACGCGGATGGCCAAGCAGCTCGTCGGCGATCGAAGCGGGCCTTCGCAGGGCGCGCAGGCGCTGGAGCAGGCGGTCAAGCTGATCGACGAGACCCTGAAGAAGGGTTAGAGCCGATGGAGACGGTCCTCAGCTCGCGGGGTCGCGAGGTCGTGATCGCGGGTCACCGCCCCTTCGTGATCATCGGCGAGCGCATCAACCCGACGGGCCGCAAAGTTCTCGCCGCCGAGATGAAAGACGGCAGGATGGACCGCGTGCGCGCCGACGCGATCGCGCAGCAGGCCGGCGGCGCCCACATGCTCGACGTCAACGCCGGCATTCCCGCGATCGACGAGCCCGCGCTGCTGGTGGCCGCGATCAAAGCGGTGATGGAGGTCAGCGACCTGCCCATCTGCATCGACTCGTCGATCATCGAAGCACTCGAAGCGGGCTTGTCAGCCTATGAAGGCAAGGCGTTGGTCAACTCGGTCACGGCCGAAGAGGAACGGATGGAGCGCATCCTGCCGCTGGTCAAGAAGCACGGCGCGGCAGTGATCGGCATGGCCAATGACGAGACCGGCATCTCGATGGTCCCGGAGGAGCGCCTGGCCCTGGCGCGCCGGATCATCGAGCGCGCCGCCGACTACGGCATCCCTCAGGAGGACGTGATCATCGATCCCATCGCGATGACGGTCGCGGCGGACCCGACCTGCGGCGTGATCACGCTCGAGACGATGCGGCTC
>DATHDR010000151.1:0-2867 GCA_035318965.1 Verrucomicrobiia bacterium
GAGTGGAGGAGCGTCTCGCCGTTCACCGCTTTATTCGAGCGGCGCGCATGAGGCGCACGCGAGAGGTTACTTTCGGTGCAGGACGCATTAATGGAAGACAAATCCCGCGTCGACCACAAGCACCTGGCCCGTGGTGGTGTCCGAGCGGCAGAAGGTGACCACCTGATCCGCGACGTCGTCGGATGAGGTCCCTCTGTGTAGGACTGCTCTCTGGAGAGCTCCTTCGCGAACGGCATCGGGCAAGCGGCCCGCCATCCGTGTCCCTTCGATCAAGCCCGGCGCCACACAGTTGACGAGGACCGAGGGAGCTAGCGCCACCGCCAGACACCTCGTGAGATGGATCAAGCCGGCTTTCGTGGTCGAGTACGCGATGCTGCTGCTTGACGGGTAAAGCCCGCCGATCGACGCGATGTTCACGATGCGCCCCTCACCCTGGGCCAGCATGATCCTGGCCGCCGCCCGAGCAAGGAGGTACGGCCCGCGCAGGTTCGTGGCAAACATCCGATCCCAGACCTCCGACGTCAGGGCTTCCAGATCGGTGAAGGGGATGCCGATGTTCCACGCGGCGTTGTTCACGAGCACATCGAGCCGGCCGAAATGCTCGGTGGTGGAGGCCACGACCTCGTCAGGCATCGTGGGGCTCGACTGATCGAGGCGGACCGTCCAGGCTCGGCAGCCGGCGTCTTCCACCTCGGCCGCGACTCGCTCCGCGCGCTCTTTCTCGCCCACGTAAGCGACCGCCACGTTCACCTTGTTGCGTGCCAGCGCTCTACAAATCGCTGTTCCCAGGTCGCCGGAACCTCCGGTGACCAACGCGACACGTCCATCCAGATCCA
Source organism: Verrucomicrobiia bacterium (assembly GCA_035318965.1). Taxonomy (GTDB): domain Bacteria; phylum Chloroflexota; class Dormibacteria; order Dormibacterales; family Dormibacteraceae; genus Palsa-870. The sequence goes on from DATHDR010000151.1 coordinate 837, forward strand.
TCCCGCCGCCTCCTTCGTCTATGCCAGTGACGGGCAAACCGTAAGTCAAGTTCGCGATTACCGCACCCGCCTGGAAATGCGGGTTTCGCGACCAATTTGATACCCGCATCAGCCGGCATCGGCGGGAAACAATAGGGCGGGCCGGCGACGCGCCAGCCCGCCCGCCTTCAGATCAGCCTTTCCGCTACGCCTTCATCTTGAGCAAGCCGAACGCCGCTCCCTGCGGGTCCTGGAGAATGGCAAAGCGCCCGCCAGGAAACTCCTGCGGCGCCAGCATCTCCTTACCGCCCGCGTCCGTCGCCTTCTTGAAGGCCTTGTCGACGTCGTCCACATTGAAGTACACCATCCAGTAGCTCGGCACCTCGGCCGGGACCATGGGGTTCATCTCCATCCCGCCGGCGATGCTCTCGCCGCCCAGCTGGAATTCCGTGTAATCGCCCATGCCCTGGCCCATGTCGATCTTCTTCTCGCCCCAGCCGAACAGCTTCTTGTAGAAGGGAATCGACTTCTCGACGCCGCGTGAGTTGAGCTCGGCCCATCCGTACGTGTTCGGCGCGCCAGTCGTCTCAGCGCCCGTCATGTTCTGCGCTTGCCAGATCCCGAAAATCGCTCCGCTGGGATCCTGGACCATGGACATGGCGCCCTGGTCACCTACTGCCATGAGCGGCACGACGACCTTGCCTCCGGCCGCCTCGGCCTTCTTGGTCGTGTCAGCTGCGTCGGCCGTGCCGATGTAAACCATCCACGCTGACGGTCCCTCTGACGACTGCTTCGGGCCGATGCCCGCGACGTCCTTGCCGCCAACCTTGGCCAGCGCATACCCGCCGTACTGCGGGTCCGGGTTGACCTCGACCTTCCAGCCAAAAAGCTTCGAGTAGTAGCTGCGTGCCGCTTCCGCGTCGCTTGTCGATAGATCGACCCATACCGGCTTGTGCGCTACAGACGTTTTGGCTTCTGCCATACAGCAACCTCCTGGTTTCGATTACCACGAACCTGGCCCACATCCGTGCAGTGGGAATGAGTCCATTGTGCACCCATCGGTTATCGGCTCGCTTCACAGCAAACCCTAAGGAACTCTCCAACCTCCTCCCAGTCTCCGACCGCATCTTGGGGGAACACAAACACCCATCCCAGGCGTTACCGGAGGTAGAGAGTGATGTCGGAAATGCAAAGATCGTCTAGCGATCCCGCCGGACCTCCGGCGGATCAGTCGCTCCTGCCTCCCGCGAGCTCCGAATCGTTGGGTTCTCCGGTGCCGTCCTGGGCGCCGGCTCCGCCGCCTCCCCCGCCGGCTCCACCTGTCGACAACAGCTTCTGGCACCGCCTGGCGGCCGGCGTGGTCGTGCTCGCGGTCATTGCCGCGGCGGGCGGCGCCGGGCTCGGCTGGAGCCTCGCCCGCACCATCAACTCGCATACCCCAACGGCTCAGGTCACTCAACCATCCACGCAATCCGAGTCGCCGCTGCAGCCTGCCAACCCGAGCACCGGTGGAAGCCTCAATGCACAGGCCATCGCCGCCAAGGTCGATCCTGCGATCGTCGACATCAACACTGTCGTGGGATCGGGTCAGGCCGCCGGCACAGGCATGATCATCAGCTCGAACGGCGAGATCCTCACCAACAACCACGTGGTGGACGGCTCGACTAGCATCCAGGTCACCATCGCAGGCCGCTCTCAGCCTTACACCGCTCACGTGATCGGGGCGGCTCCGAGTGCCGACATCGCCGTCATCAAGGTGGATGGCGTGTCCGGGCTTCCGACAGTCAGCTTTGCCAGCTCGTCTTCGGTGAACGTCGGCGACCCGATCGTCGCGCTCGGCAACGCGCTCGGCCAGGGCGGGACGCCGGATGTTTCACAGGGCACTGTCACGGCGCTCGACCAGACCATCACCGCGAGCGAAGGCGGCAGCAAGTCCGAGCAGCTGAGCGGGATGATCCAGAGTGACGCCACAATCTACCCCGGCGATTCCGGCGGTCCGCTGGTTAACGCTTCCGGCCAGGTCATCGGAATGATCACGGCCGGCAACGTGCA
>DATHDR010000152.1:0-10909 GCA_035318965.1 Verrucomicrobiia bacterium
CGTCCGCATGCAGCTTGCGGACATTGCCCGTGCTGGTCCGAACCACGGTCTTGAGCAGCTCGTTGCCGACCCAGAACTGAAGCAGGCCATCGGTCACGAGCACATCGCAGGCACTGCCTCCGAAGTGTTTGCCTACGCTGACCTGCTGGTAAGCAACGCTCACGAGTCCATTGCTAGCCACCCTTCGGCTGACCCACTGCTCACCATTGCGCTCGGGCCGCGGAGTCAGTCGATGCCGTGGTTGGTCGTCGCCGGCCTGGAAGCGGCTCTCCGGGGTGGCGTCGGCCAACGATTGGTGCGGACGCTGCGTGTTGTAGTAGTTAACCCATTCGTCCAGCGCCTCCTGTGCTGTCTTCAGGTTGCGGAACACCTGCCTGGTGTCGAACTCGACTCGGAGGGTCTTGTGAAAGCGCTCGATCTTCCCGGTGGTGGTCGGGGAGCGCGGCGCCGTGAGCAGGTGGTCGACCCCGTTCTCGCGACAGATGCGGTCGAAGAGCACCTCGACGGGCGGCTGGGCGAAGCGCCCAGTGAAGACCTTTCCGTTGTCGGTCAGGACCTGGGCCGGCACACCATAGGTCTTCAGAGCTGAACTGAACCCGTCGCAGACCGCCTGGGTTCGCTCCCTGGCCATCAGCCTCGCCGACACGCAGTACCTGGAATGGTCGTCAACGCCAGTCAGCGCCCTGGCTGAGGTCCCGTCGGCCAAGACAAAGCCATGCACTACGTCCAGCTGACAGAGCTCCTTCGGCGCACCTCTCTCCCAGCGTTTCCAGGTTTCCCGGCGCCGCTGTCGACTGACCGGGTCGATGACCGCAGCACGGACCAGGCAGCGGTAGACCGCCGACTCTGAGGGCGCCCGCTCCACCCGCTTGCGGACCAGTTCAACGGCGATTCGGCGCGCTCCCCAGTAAGGGTGTGACCGGCGCATCTCGAGCACCATTGCCTCCACTGAGGGTGGCATCTGATGCGGGCTTTGGGCCGGCCGGTGCGACCGATTATTCAAGCCTTCGAGTCCGTCGCCCTCATAGCGCACCAGCCACCGGTGCATCGTTCGCCTCGACACGCCCCAGTCTGTGGCCACCTCGCTCACAGTCCGACCGTCGCCAATTACCGCCAGGACCGCCTTGTACCTCTGCTCAGTCACGCTCATCTCCCTCATGCGCGGGAGCGTGACAAATCAGCCGAAGTAGGTGTGACAGATCAACCGAAGGTGTGTAACCCATCAGCCGAAGGCCTTTCGGGACCTATCAGCCGAACTTGCACAACATCTTGGTGCTCGCGCAGGGAGTCGAACCCTGAACCTTGGGATTAAGAGTCCCCTGCTCTGCCAGTTGAGCTACGCGAGCGTGTCGTGAGGTGGACCGAGAGTCGATTCTAAGGAACTCACGGCGTTAACAACCTGGGTTCCAAGGGTGCCACGCCAACAGTACCGTGCCGACCATGCTGGCGCGCGTTCCGCTAGACGTCGACCTCGAGGACAGGCTGCTTTATGGCCTCACCCCAACGCGTCTCGCCTACCTTGTCATCTCGCTCATCGTCGGGTTCGCGCTCTGGTCTTCTTCGTGGGCCACCACGCCACTGCGAGCGGGAGCCGCCTTCCTGGTTGTCGGAGCTGGCGCCGCCCTCGCGTGGGGACGATGGCGCGGCCGGCCGGCTGACTCCTGGCTCGTCGACATCGCCACATTCACAGCCAGGACCCATCGAATCTCGATCAACAAACGCCTGTTGCGGATGGAGTGACGGTCGCGCAGTGATCTCGGAGTTGAACTTCGGACTGTTCCGCGTGGTCTCACGCACGCCGACGACGCTCTGGAAAGGAGCGTCCGGCATGGCGATGATCAAGACCGGATCTCTTGGGTTCGCCGGCGCAGAGCTTGGCGACCGCGCGCGTTGGATCAACTCGTTTCGCCGTCTCCTAGACGGATTGGATCGGCCATTTCAAGTCCTCATCGAAGCGATTCCCGGTCCCGGTACCGTGAGCCCAAACCAGCCATCGCCAACCGACTTCGATGACATGCGTGGCGCTGACATGTCGTTCGTCGACAACATCGCCTGCTCGCCGTCGGCGCACCGATACGAGACGGCTCTTGTCACATCCGAAACTCACGCCACGCGCCTTGAGCCCGCTCTTAAGGAGCTCGCGGTGCCTTTCGATATTTCAAGTTCGCACCCCGAACCATGCTTCGGCAAGGAACTTGCCGACCGCTACCTGCACTCGGGCGGATACAGCCGCACCTGGTACATCGACCGCTTTCCGGGAAGCGAGCTCGAGGCGGGCTGGCTTTACCGGCTTCTTCCGCCCGGCCTCAGGCTGCGTCTCTCGTGGCATGCCACCCCACTGCCTGCCGCGTGGGTCGTCGATTACCTGCAGCGGCAGCTGATCAACATGCGTGCCACCCGCCTTGTCGAGTACGACGCCGGATCGGCAGATCCGATCCTGGCGGGAGCCCTGCCGAATGCCGAGGATTTGCAGCGCCGGCTCGCCTCGAGCCAGGACAAGGCCTTTCACGTTGCGGTCTATGTGACGCTGACCGCGGGGACTGTGGACGAGCTCAAGGCTGGCTCGATCAGGGTCGAGTCCGCGGCCCGCGCAGTTCTCTGCCAGTTGCAGCCGTGCACGTTTCGCATGTTTGACGGCCACCTCGCCACTCTTCCAATTGGCATCGACCGGTTGGAGCGCAAGCGCGTCCTGGACACGAGCACGCTGGTCACGTTCTTTCCCTGGCTCGAGCCAGACCTGCAGCAGCCGGGTGGATTGGTCATCGGACGTAATCGCACGACAGGGGCGCCGGTACTCGTCGATCCGTTCGATGAGCGCCGCTATGCAAACGCGAACATCGGCGTGTTCGGGCACTCGGGCGCCGGCAAGACGTACCTGCTTTCGACGTTGGTGCTCGGCGCACTAGGGCGAGGGGTGCAGGTTTACATCATCGATCCCGAGCACGAATACGGTGGCCTCGCCAAGCAGCTCGGCGGTGTCGACATCGAGCTGGCCCTGGGTTCCGGGCATTCGCTCAACGTGCTCGACCTGCGAGCGTCGGACCGCCGCGACGAAGGATGGCTAGGGCCCGCCGCAGCCGATGCGGTCGACCTCTGCTCAACCATTTGCGGCGGTCTGAACGAATCCGAACGCGCAGTCCTCGAAGGCGCGGTGCGCAGCGCTTACGGCGAGCTCGATCAGCCCGTGCTGCGTGATGTGGCCGATCGGCTTCCCAGACGCTCGCGCCTGGCCACGATCCTGAAGCGATGGGCGTCTGGAAGTCTCGGTCAGATGTTCAGCTCACCGACCAACGTCGACCTCGATGCTCCGATCGTGTCATTCGGGATGCGCGAGCTGCGGGACGAGATGGTGGCGCCAGTGCATTACCTGCTCGCGGGAGCCCTTTGGACGCGAATCAAGCGCAAGGACCATCGGCGGATGCTCGTGGTCGACGAGCTCGGACTTCTCTTCGAAGACCCGACCATCCGTCGATTTGTGGTCAACCTGGCACGACGGATTCGCAAGTACGATGGCTCGCTCGTCTTCGCGACCCAAAATCCAGGCGACCTGATGAGCTCCGATCAGGGCACGGTCGTCGCGACCAATCCGGCATTGGTCTTTTTCGGACCCCAGCGGCCAGGCGAAGCCGCCAAGCTGCAGGAGTCATTCCGCTTGAGCATTCACCAGCGCTCGTTCCTGGAAAGCGCCGTTCGCGGGGAATTCCTCCTCGCTGCGGGGGCCGAGCGGCTGGCGGTGCAGGTCGAGGCGCCGCCCTGGCAGTCAGAGGCGATGCGCCTGGGCCGCAGTAAGGCTCGACCCCCACCCTAGCGCGTAGGCTTTATCGCTGACGTGCGGCGAGTCCTCCACTACCGGTTACTCGGGCTTTCCGAACAGCGGCTCGAGCGGGTTCACGAACAGTTCGAAGCCCTCGCTGCTGCGCGCACCTGGCGCTGCGACCCACCCTGGGTCGCCAGCCCACGCTCGCGCGGCCTCTTCGAGATGGAGTACTTCCGGCACCTCCGCGAAGACGATCGCTCCGACCTGAGCGCCGGCGGCTTCGTCAAGATGGCCGGCGACGAGACCGATGCACTGATCATCACGATCTTCATGAGGGACTTGAGCGCCGAGTACGGCATGAGGACGGCCATCAAGGACGAAGACCATCCGCTGGCCAAGCTTCGGAGGCTTGAGTTCGAGTCAGGCCGCCTGCCGAGTGGCCAGGCGCTTGAGGATGTGCTTGCCAAGCGACCGGTGATCAAAAAGGTCCAGGGTGAGCGCATCTTCTTCTATCCACCGACGTTTCGGCTCCACTCACAAGGCCCCCCGAGCCCGGAATGGGCTTATGCGCTGTGCGGAATCCGGGCCTATGCGCCGACATTGATGGAAGCTGAGCAGGAGGCGCTCAAGATTCTCAGGGGCCTGGGTCATCTTGGCGCCTGACAGCGCGCTCGCTACAACGGGGTCGGTCGAGTCGGCCGACGGTACCAAACTTGCCTATCGCGCCTGGCCGAAGCCCGGCTCGCTCGCGCTCGCCGTCGTACACGGACTTGGCGAACACGCCGGCCGGTATGAGCGGTTGGCCAAGGGAATGGCGCAGCACGGCATGGGCACCTACGCACTCGACCTGCGCGGTCATGGCAAGAGTCCCGGCGCGCGCGGGCACGTCGACTCGTGGTCGCAATGGACCGACGACGTGGCGGCGTTTGTCAGTCACATCGAGTCGGTCGCCGGCGTCGAGGTCGTGCCCGTTGGACATTCATTTGGCGGTGTGGCCCTCCTGAGCACCGTGCTTGCTCGCAAGCTGCCGAAGACAAGGCGCTTTGTCGTCTCGAGCCCCGCGCTGAAGCTAAAGATGGCTGTCGCCGGGTGGAAGCTGACGTTCGGCCCAATCGCCTCGAAGATCGTCCCGCGCCTTGCCCTTGCCAACGAGGTCGATCCGAAGACCGTTTCAAGGATTCCAGAGGTGGTCGAGGCTTACCGAAACGATCCGCTGGTGCACAACAAGATCTCCACCCGGCTGGGGGCCGAGTGGCAGGAGGCAACCAGGGACATCCTGTCTCGCGCCGGCGAGATCAAGACCCCCTTCCTCATCCTTGCCGGGACCGCTGACGCGCTGATCGATCCCGCCGGCAGCCGCGAGCTGCACGAGCAAGCGAAATCGACCAGCGAGCTGCGTATGTTGGAGGGAAGGTTCCATGAGCCGTTCAACGACATCGGCAGCGACGAGGTCTTCCGGTTGATCGCGGACTGGCTGAAGAAATGACTCTCGACCCAGGCTCCTGGATTTCCTGGATCATCGTCGGCCTCATCGCCGGCGCGATCGCGGCGCGCGTGGTGGCGGGTCGAGGGTTTGGCTGCATCGCCGACATCGTCGTCGGGGTGGCGGGTGCACTGATCGGGGGCTTTTTGCTGGGGGCGATCTTCCACGTGACCGGGACGGTCGGTTTCTGGGGAAGCATCATCGTGGCGTTCATCGGCGCCGCGGTGCTGCTATCAGTCCTGAAGCTGATCTCCGGAGGCCGACTCTAGCCGGCTGCCGCGCGTACCTCTTCGCGCGCCGTCTCTACGCTCTGCGCACGCGACCGCCTCCGGATCAACAAGGCAGTGAACGCGGTCAGCGCGAGGACGGTGATCGGCAGGATCAGGGTTTGCTTCATCGCGTCGATGTAGGCGCTGACGAACACATCGTGCGCAAGGGTGGTGAGCTGCTGCTGCACCCCGGCGGGCAATCCCGCCGGTAGCTTGGCTCCGTTCTGGCCGGTGCCGATCTGAAACCCGTTGGCGGCGACCGAGCTGAAGGCCTTGACGAACTGGTCCCGGTAGGCCGGCGGCAGGGCCGAAGCGTGACTCACGGCCTGGTCGTGAAGCGTGATGGCGAGTCGGTTTTGAAGCAGGGCACCCACGACTGCGCTGCCCACCGCTGCGCCAACCTGGCGCGTGGTGTTGAGCACACCCGAAGCCGCGCCGGCCATGCGCGGCGAGATGTTGCGCATGGCGACGGTGGTCATCGGCGCGAAGGTCATGCCCATGCCTGCACCCGCCACGATCGCGGGAACAAGGAAGTTGATCCACGTTGAATCCGGCCCGGCAACATAGGTCAAGGTTCCGAATCCGATCGCAAAGACCAGGACCCCGGTCATCAGGATGTACTTGCCGCCGATGCGGTCGGCCAGCCGCCCCGCGAAAGGCGCAACCACCATCGACGTCAGCGACATCGGCGCCAGCGTCAGGCCGGCGGTCAGTGCGGTGAAGTCGCGCACCGACTGGAGGTAGATCACGACGGGCAGGAACAGGCTCATCATCCCGAAGGCGATCGCAGCGGCCATCCAGTTCGCCACCGCGAAGTTGCGCTCTTCGAAAAGGGACAGCGGAACCAGCGGCTCTGCCTGGTATCGCTCCCAGATCACGAATAGGACCAGAAGTAGCGCGCCGGTCGCGATGACTTCGGGGATGGTGATCACGTATGAGCCGATCTCACCCCAGTTGAAGCGCTCGCCTTCGATGAGCCCGAAGATGACCCCAAACAGGCCGCCTGTCGCTAGGACCACGCCCACAATGTCCCAGCCGTGTCGACGGCCGGGCCGCAGGTCGGGAATGATCGCGAAGGTTGCGACAAAGGCAGCGATGCCGATCGGGACGTTGACGAAAAAGATCCAGCGCCAGTCGATGTAGGTGACGATCGCGCCGCCGAGTGTTGGTCCGGCCAGGGTGGCCAGGCCGGCCACGCCGCCCCAGATTCCAAAAGCCGCCCCCCGGCGATCGGGTGGAAACAGGCTGGTGAGGATGGCCAGCGTCTGCGGTGTCAGCAGAGCACCCCCTATGCCCTGCAGGATGCGGGCCACGATCAGCTGATTCGCATCCTGGGCGAAGCCGCACAAACCCGAGGCGACCGTAAAAATTGCCAGCCCTATGGCGAACAGGGTGCGCTGGCCATACAGGTCTCCCAGCCGCCCCGCCGTGATCAAGAGCACGGCGTAGACCAGGATGTACGAGTTCAGCACCCACAGGATCTGGTCGAGGGTGGTGTTGAGCCCCGCGCTCATGGCTGGGATCGCCACGTTGACGATCGTGGTGTCCAGCATGATCATGAAAAATCCCGTGGTCAAAACCACGAGCACCAGCCACGGGTTAGTGCGCGATTCAGGCATACCTAACTCTCAACCTACGTCGCTCTCATTCGATTCCGCCGCACCGAGCGCCTTTTCAAACCAGGCGACGTCCCAGTAGCGACCGAATTTTCGGCCCTGGTCGGTGAAATGCGCGACCCTTTTGAACTTAAACCGCTCGTGTAGCCCGATCGATGCGGGATTCGGCAGGGCGATGCCCGCATAGGCGCGGTGCAGGTCTTCGCCCTCGATCGCCTTGAACAGCTCCTCGTAGAGCCGCGAGCCGGCGCCGCGGCCGACCGCCTCCGGAGCGAGGTAAACGCTGGTCTCGACTGAGGTCTCGTAGCCAACTTTTGGTCGGAAGCGGCTGCTGCACGCATAACCGATGACCTCTCCCTCAGAAAGCGCGACCAGAAGCCGGTACCGCCCGCTGACGCTGTAGTGGGTGAACCACTCGCGCCTGGCGTCCAGGCTCATCGGCTCGATATCGAAGGTGTAGTGAGTTTCGACCACGTACTGGTTGTAGATTTCGTTGACCGCGACGAGGTCGTCGGCAGTCGCCGGCCGGATGTCAACTCTCGTGCTGACCACGATTTCAGTCTATTTCGACCGGATGATTCGATCTTTGTCATCAGCCCACAATTGCTTCGTGGATCGCATCCTTCTCGAGGGCATGTCATTCCGCGGGCGCCATGGTGTACTACCTGCCGAGCGCGAGCAGCCCCAGGAGTTCAAGGTGACCGTCGAGGTCGACTGCGACCTGAGCGAGCCGGGCCTCACCGACCGGATCGAAGACACCGTCGACTACAGGCGTATCCGAACGATCACCAAAGACGTGATTGAGGGCGAATCGCAAAAGCTCCTCGAAACGCTCGCCGCGCGGATCGCAGCCGGCGTCCTCGAGCTGCCCAGGGTGGCGGAGGTGTCAGTCCGAATCGCCAAGCGTCCTGAAAGCATGCAGCCGATCGATGCGGCCGCCGTCCGCATTACGAGGACGCGCGTATGACCGTCGCGTACTTCGACTGCTTCGCAGGCATCTCGGGTGACATGACCCTTGGCGCGCTGATCGACTCAGGCGCCGACCGCGCGCTGCTCGACGCCACGATCGAAGCACTCCGTCTCGGCGACGAGGCCACGATCGAGGTTCGTCACGAAACTCGAGGACACATCGGCGGCACACGGGTCTTGGTCCAGACAATCGACCGCGTGGAGCGAACGGTGCCGGCACTGCGCGCGGTAGTCGAGGACGCCGACGCGCCTGAACGTGTCAAAGCTCCGGTGCTCGATGCCATCAACCGCCTGGCCCGCGCGGAAGCCCGCCTGCACGGCGTGCCCGAGGAGCAGCTCCACCTGCACGAGCTCGGCGGCGCCGACACCCTCGTCGACCTGATGGGCGCTTTCTGGCTGCTCCACAGCCTGGACATCGACCAGGTTTACTCGTCGGCCCTACCCGCGCCGCGGGGTCGCTTGGGCAACATGCCGCTCCCTGCGCCGGCCAGCGTCCGCGTCCTCGAAGGAACCGGGGCGGTTTTCGAGGCGACCGACACAGGGCTCGAGCTGGTCACCCCCACCGGGGCCGCCATCCTCGCCGCGGGTGCCAGGTTTGAGCGCCCAGCGATGTCACTTCGATCGATCGGTTACGGCATGGGAGCCCGCGAAACTCCGGGCAACGCGCTCGCGGTGTGGATCGGCGAGAGGATCGAAAGCCAGACCGGCGTGACGTTGATCGAGACGAACATCGACGACATGGCGCCGAACCTGGTGGCGGCGCTGTGCGAAGACCTGATGGAGGCCGGAGCGCTCGACGTCAGCGTCACCTCGGCTTTGATGAAAAAAGGGCGGGCGGGCCACCTCATCGCCGTGATGTCGTCGCCAGAGCTGGTCGCGCGGCTGACTGACCACCTGCTCCGGCACTCCACGACGCTGGGTGTACGCATGTCGACTGCTCAACGGGTGACGGCTCAACGAACGATCATCGACGTGAGGACCTCGCTCGGCACCGCCCGCGTGAAGGTGAAGGAGCTCGACGGGAAGCCCTTCGACGTGGCGCCTGAATACGAGGACTGCCGGCGGATCTCGCGCGAGACGGGTGTCGACCTCCGTGATGTCATGCGCGTGGTCTCCGATGCGGCACGCAAGGAACTGGATCTAGGCTAGCCGCGTGACTGCGCGTGTCCTCGATGGAAAAGCCGTGGCGAGGCAAATCTTCGACGAGATCGCTCAGGCCGTCACCGCTCGAGTGTCGGCTGGTGGTTCGAGGCCAAAGCTGGCCACCGTACTCCTCGGCGACGACCCGGCTTCGGTGCAGTACGTCGAACTGAAGCAGAAGAATGCCCGGCAGGTGGGCATCGAGTCGGAGGATCACCGCCTCCCGGCGAATACGACGACCGCGGACTTGCTGAACCTGGTCGTCCGTCTGAATGCGGACGAAACCGTGAGCGCGATCCTCGTGCAACAACCCGCGCCAAGCCAGATAGACATGGCTCAGGTCGTCCTGGCCTTTGATCCAGTTAAGGATGTCGACGGATTTCACCCGATGAACGCAGGCCTGGTCGCGCTTGGGATGCCGGGAGGCGTCGAGCCGTGCACGCCGGCCGGCATCATCCAGCTTCTCGAACGCTCAGGTATCCGGATCGAAGGCGCGAACGCGGTTGTCGTCGGGCGGAGCAACCTGGTCGGCAGACCCACTGCGCTGCTTTTGTTGAGGCGTAACGCCACGGTAACCGTCTGCCACACGAAGACTCGGGATCTGGCGAGTCACACACGAAACGCCGACCTCCTCGTCGCAGCGGCCGGCAAGGCAAACCTGATCACCAAAGACATGATCAAGCCGGGCGCGTCGGTCATCGATGTCAGTACCAACTGGTCAGAGGGGCGCCAGGTGGGCGACCTGGGTCCGGGCGTTGAAGAGGTGGCCGGCTGGCTGACCCCCAATCCAGGCGGCGTCGGGCCGATGACGCGTGCGATGCTGATCAAGAACACTTACGAAGCCGAGGTCAGGCGCAGGCCATGACGCCGTCGATCGAGGCACAGCGACTTGTCAATGGATTCCGGGTCTTCCAGATGGTCGTGGATAGGAGCGGACGGCCGACGAGTATCGAGAGCTCCTCGCCAGGGCCGGATTGCGCATGACCCGATTGGTTTCGACCGAGTCAGAGTTTGCCGCGATCGAAGCCGTAGTCGCGTAGCGCTGCTCCGTTGACCTACGAGGAGGCGCTTGCCTACATCTCGAAGCAGGGTCGCTTCGGGATGAAGCTGGGCACGGAAAGGACGCGCGCGATCCTCGATCGCATCGGCAGCCCCGATCGAGGGCTTGGCGGCGCGTTGATCGCAGGCACCAACGGCAAGGGGTCGACGGGTGCATGTCTGGCCGCGATCCTGCAGGCAGCCGGTAAAGACGTCGGGTTCATGCCCAAGCCTCACCTGATGTCGTACACGGAACGCATCCAGGTAAACGGCCGGCCGATCACCGAAGCAGAATTCGTGCAAACCCTCGAGGCGCTGATCCCTACGCTCGATGGGGTCGCCGTGGAGTTGGGCCAGGCCACCGAGTTCGAGATGCTGACCGCGATGGCGTTGGCCTTCCTGGCGCCACGGATCGACCGCCTGGTCTGCGAGGTCGGACTTGGTGGGAGGCTCGACGCGACTAATGCGCTGGACCTTGGGGTCGCGGTGATCACCAACGTCGACCTCGACCACCAGAAATATCTCGGCGACACGATCGAGCAGATCGCTCACGAGAAGGCAGCGATCATCAAGCCCCAAAACCGGGTCGCGACCGGATGCGAAGGTGTGGCGCTCGCGATCGTCGAGGAGCACGCGC
>DATHDR010000153.1:0-3610 GCA_035318965.1 Verrucomicrobiia bacterium
CCGGGCGATGGGACTACATCTTCAGCATCATCAAGAAATTCAGGAACAGGCCGGACTTCGTGCTGCCGGACCGCGCGCAGGTGACGATGACAGTGCCGTTCATGCGCGCGTACACGCAGCTTCTTGTGAAGACGTGTCATCGACGCGGCGCGCACGCGATGGGTGGGATGGCCGCGTTCATCCCATCGCGTCGCGACCCTGAGGTCAACCGCGTCGCGCTGGCCAAGGTGAAGGAAGACAAGGATCGCGAGGCGGGCGACGGCTTCGACGGGACATGGGTTGCGCATCCCGACCTCGTGCCGACGGCGACCGAGGCCTTCGATAAGGTGCTGGGCGACCGGCCGAACCAACTCGATCGCCAGCGGCCTGACGTTGCGGTTACCTCAGCGCAACTTATCGACGTGCACGTGCCGGGTGGAAGCATCACCGAGAGCGGGCTGCGGATGAACGTGAGCGTTGGGATCCAGTACATCGAGTCGTGGTTGAGGGGTGTCGGGGCCGCTGCGATCAACAACCTGATGGAGGACGTGGCCACGGCCGAGATATCGCGATCGCAGGTGTGGCAGTGGATCAGGCACTCATCGCGGCTGAGCGAGGGCTCGACCGTGAACGCGGACCTGGTTCGCGAGATCGCCGACGACGAGCTCTCTCAGATCCGGCAGCGCCTGGGCGAGGATGGATGGAAGAAGAGCCGCTTCGACGACGCGCGCGCAGTGTTCGAGGAAGTTGCGTTGGACCAGTCTTTCCCGGCCTTCCTGACGCTGGTGGCTCTGCGCCACCTCGACTGACGCCCCCGTCTTAACAGGCTGGGTTGCGGCCCGTTTTTCCGAGCTCTAAGGTGAGCCGAGGAGCGCCGGTGGGGGAGGGCCGGCCGGGAGGAGGGAGGGCCCGGCAGAGTAGAGGAGCGCCTGATTGGGCGCGGGGGCTTAGGGGCCGACCCTGGGGGTCGCGGGGGGCTTGCCTGGCAGCCGGCGCCACTGGCGCGGGCCGACGCCGTTGTTGGGGTTCCCCGGCACGAATTCGACCGCCGAGGGCTTGACCATGCAGTTGTCCTTCCGCACGACGCTGCGCTCGCCGCCTTCGTGATGCTCGATCACGACAGTCCGCTCGAGCACGGCGCGCACCCGAACCTGCTTGCCGTCGACCATCGCTGTGAAGCCGCCGCTGACCTCGTGGTTCAGGGGTGGGACAATGCTGGCCAGAGAAACGAGATCAACGATCTTGCTCATAAAGTGGCTTCCCTCGGGCTAGGCGGCCGTTTTGGTGCCGCGAAATAAAAAACTGCCGAACCAAGTTCGGCAGCACCCAAGCTTACCAGACCGTATCGAGGGGCCCATATGAGATCGCCGCGAGTTGCGCCGGCTACCCAACGGGGGCGCTTAAGCCGCTGAGCTGTGTTCCTGCATGCGGAGCTGGCGTGCGGCTTCGCGTCCGCGACGCGCCGCTTCCTTGCTCGCCAGGTGCCTGACGCGCAGGTGCCCAGGGTTGACCATCAGGCGCCGGCGGTTGACCAGCACCTTCGGCTCGCCCGGGGCGGGTTCGACCACCGCCGTCCGCTCGAGCACGGCGGTCACCCAGACTCGGCGCCCGTCGACCTCGGCTTCGAAGTCGGGGAGGATCTCGTCGTCTTCGTCCATCGAGACGCTGTCCAGGCGCACCAACTCAGCGGGACTCTTGGACGGGCTTTCGATGGTCTTTCGGTTTGAAGCCATGTTCATATGCCAGATACCCGATCGCGAGCAAGATCAAACCCAGCGTGATCCACGGGACCAGATGGGCTGGAAAAAACTGGAAAAGGTCTCGAACTCGAGGTCCGAGTCGCCGCCCCAGCTCGAGGAAGATCGCCGCCCAGATCGAGGCAGAAATAACAACGCACGGTATGAAAACCCTGTAGGGGACCCCAAGTATTCCGGACAAGGCTGAAAGCACGATCCGCATGCCCGGAATGTGGCGGCCGACGATGATCGCCAAGGGTCCCCACCGCCTGAAGATTCCTTCAGCCCGAAGCAACCGCTCGTCGGTAACGCCGATATACCGGCCGAATCTCTGTATGAATGGCCGGCCGTAGCGGCGGGTGATGGTCAAGTTGCAGGCGCTGCCCAGGACCGCGCCGCCCACCACCGCGAGGTAGGCCAACGGGTACGGGATCGCGCCGGTCGTGGTCAGGTAGCCGCCATAGGCGATTGCGACGTCACCGGGCGCCGGCAGAGGCACTCCAAGCTCTTCCAGGAAGATGACGAGGAACAGGCCCCCGGTCTGGTGCTCCAGGACGAAAACACGGACTGCCTGCGTCAGCGGACGCAGCCAGGTTGGTTCACGCAGCAGATCGGGAATCCAGTCGGGAACCTTGTCTGCCAGGAGCGGAGCTAGCGCCAGCATTGAGAGCGCTTTTCCGCTTTCAGCGTGCCGGCGTCGGCAGAACCTTCACCACGGAATCCCACTCGAGCGATGCACCGAAGACACGCGCGAAATGCTCCGCGTACGCGAGCGCCGCCGCCTCCGTCTCGACCTTCTCTTTGATGATCGACTCGACCGACGTCGCGCGCTTCTCGGCGTGCCCGCACGGGATGATGCCGTCGAAGTAGCCAATGTCGGTGGTCAGGTTGAGAGCAAAGCCGTGACTCACAATCGAGCGGTTCAGCTTGATGCCGATGGCCGCCAACTTCTCACCCCCTGACCAGACGCCCGTGAGGCCTGGCTCGCCCGGCTGCGAATCGATGCCAAGCGCGTGCAGGTAGTCGATCAGCGACTGCTCGAGCTTCTGCAGGTATTGAGGAATGGTGAGAGAGAAGTGTTCGAGGTTCAGGATCGGGTAACCCACCAGCTGTCCCGGACCGTGATAGGTCGCTTCGCCGCCGCGGTCTGACCAGATTACGTCCACCTCGCGGCGCGCTCGCTCCGCCTCGTCCCATAGCAGATGCTCCGGGCTCGCTGCTTTGCCCATCGTGAAGACGTGCGGGTGTTCCAGCAGGAGTAGTGTGTCCGGCGCATCGCCATCACGCAGGGCTGAAACGAGCTCCGCTTGAAGGTCCCAGGCCTCCCGGTAGGGAGTACTACCCAGCCAGCAGGCTCTTACGCGCTGGGACTTGTTCATCGGCATGGTATGAGGAGCGGACCAGCGGCCCCGATTCGACGTGGCCGAATCCCATCGCGAGCGCCTGCTCCTTCAAGCGCGCGAACTCTTCGGGCCGGTAGTAGCGGACCACCTCTGCGTGCTGCTTCGACGGCCGCAAATACTGGCCGACGGTCAGTACATCGATGTTGTGCGCGCGCATGTTGCGAAAGACGTCAAGGAGCTCTTCCTCAGTTTCACCGAGT
Organism: Verrucomicrobiia bacterium; assembly: GCA_035318965.1. GTDB lineage: Bacteria > Chloroflexota > Dormibacteria > Dormibacterales > Dormibacteraceae > Palsa-870. The sequence goes on from DATHDR010000153.1 coordinate 3,319, forward strand.
CCCACCATCAAGCCCGATTTCGTCACGATGTGCGGCGCTGCAGATTTCACGTGGCGCAACAGGGCGAGGCTGTTCGCATACACAGCCTTGGGCCGGATGCGCGCATAAAGTCTCGGCACCGTCTCTGTGTTGTGATTGAAGATGTCGGGGCCGGCGTCGACGACCGTGCTCACCGCCTCGAGGTCCCCCTGGAAGTCTGGCGTCAGGACTTCGATCGTCGTGCCCGGGCTGCGGCGGCGGATCGCTCGAATGGTTTGCGCGAAGATGCCAGCACCGCCGTCCCTCAAGTCGT
>DATHDR010000154.1:0-2756 GCA_035318965.1 Verrucomicrobiia bacterium
TGCGTCCGCCGCGGAGCTTTCCAGACAGGTAGGCGGCCAACGGCAAAGCGCCGGTCGGCTCGAGCGCCAGGTGCAGGCGCGACCACGCGACTCGAACGGCCCCGGCGATCTCCTCTTCGGTCACGGTCACGATCTCGTCCACCAGCCCCTTCGCGAACATGACCTCAAACGTACGCGTCCCGATCGAGGTCGTCCGCACGCCATCGGCCAGGGTCTTCGGCGCCGCGTCGAGCGTCTGGATGCTCCCCGACCTCCAGCTTCGGAAGGCGTCGTCGGCCGCCGCCGGTTCTACGCCGATCACGTACAACGCCTTGTTGTGGCTCTTGGCTGAGATCGCGGTGCCCGAGAGCAAGCCGCCGCCGCCCACCGGCGCAGCGATCACCCGCAGGTCCGGCTCGTCCTCGAGCAGCTCTTTCGCCGCGGTCCCCTGGCCGTGGATCACGTCCCAGTCGTCGAAGGGGTGGACCAGGGTCAGCCCCCGCACAGCCATCTCCTCATGCAGCCGCTGCTCGCGGTTGGCGAACGTGATTCCGTCCTGGATGACCTCGGCGCCGAGCGCGCGCGTCGCGGCAACCTTGGCCGGGTTGGCGTCTTCGGGGATGAGCACGAGAGCCGGCAAGCCGACAGTCGCCGCGGCCAACGCGACCGCCTGCGCGTGGTTGCCTGAGCTGACGGCGATCACCCCAGCCGGCCTGGGCTGCCGGCCGGCCAGCGTAAGGATGGCGTTGAAGGCGCCGCGGACCTTGAACGAGCCGGTGAGCTGAAAGCATTCCGGCTTCAGCCGCAGCTCAGGGTCGAGGTCTGTCGTCAGGCATGGAGTGCGGCGGACGTGGGGCTTGATCCTCTCGGCCGCCTCGCGAACCAGTGCTAAGTGTTGCTCGAGGTAGTCGCTCACGCGGCGGCGGTGTCGCGGTCGACTTCCGGCTGGCGCCGCTCGCCACGCCGGAGGTTGGTGAGCACGATGCCGGACAGGATAACGACCATGCCGATCACCATCGGAAGGCTCACGGTCTCCTGGAGGAGGACGACTCCCCAAAACACCGCCGTGATGGGCACCAGCAGGGTGACGCCCGCGGCCCGGACCGCGCCCAGGCTGTTCATCACGTAGTAATAGAGCAGATAGGCCACTCCGGTTCCGCCGGCACCCAGCGCGATGACCGCCGCCAGCGAAGGCAGAGCGACGTGAACATTTGACAGTGATGGGATGGCAAGCGGTACCGCGAAGACGGTCGCAGCCGCAAGCTGCCCGATGCTGATGTCGAACACGCTGACGTTTCGCATCCTCGTTCGCTGATAGATCGCATTGAGCGCGTAAGAAAGCGACGCCACCAGAACCGCCAGCGTGCCGAAGAAGTTGGCCGATACGCCGTGGCTCGAGAGGTCGGGAAGGACGAGGATCACAACTCCGGCAAAGCCGAGGACAACGCCGATGTAGTTGACGATGCTCGGCCGTTCTGAAGGCATGGCCCAGTAGATGATGATCGCGGTCCACAGCGTGGTGGTGGAGTTCAGGATGCTGGCGAGGCCGCTGGAGATCCGCTCCTCGCCCCAGGCGATCGCGATCCACGGGACGATCGCGTTCGTGATCGCCATGAAGGCAAATGAGCCGATCCGGGTTTTCCAGCCAGGGCCGATTAGCGACCGGCCCATCGCCTTCACGATCACTGCCAGCCCAAGCAACCCCGACGCCGCCCGCAGTAGGAGCAGCACCGCCGGGCTCATATCGTGCACGGCGACTTTGATCAAGAGGAAGGAGACGCCCCAGATGAGGGCGAGCCCGGCCATCGCGAGGTAGGGCGTTAAGGCCCCTCTGTCAGACACGTGTCGGCCACTCATCCGTCGAAAGCACGAGCGTCACCGGGCCATCGTTCTCGATGCTCACCCTCATGACAGCTCCAAAACTGCCGGTCTTGGTCTCTATTCCGCGATCACGAAACTGCTGAACGAAGATCTCATAGAGCTGCTTCGCCCGCTGCGGGTCGCCTGCTTTGAGCAGGCTTGGACGCCGGCCGCGGCTCATGTCCGCGAAGAGCGTGAACTGCGAGACGATCAGCGCAGACCCGCCCACGTCGGCCAGGCTGAGGTTCATCCGGCCTTCTGAGTCCGCGAACACTCGCAGGTCGATGACCTTGTCCGCCAGGCGTCGCACTTTGGTTTCGTCGTCATCGGATGCCGCACCCACCAACAACACGTAGCCGGAGCCGATGGTTGCACGTTGCTCCGAACCACCTTCGTCCCAGATGACCGAACCGGCGCTGACGCGCTGGGCGACGATTCTCAGACTTTCGGACCGAACTGCGGTTCGGCGTGCACCAGCGAGTCGATGTAGCGAAATCGCTCGTACCGATGCTGCAGAAGCTGCTCCGCGGGCTCGGCCAAGAGTGGCTGCAGGTGGCGGTGCAAGGCTTCATCCAGGCCAGCCGCCGCGGCGTCATAGTCGGCGCTGGCGCTTCCTAGAGGCTCCGTCACCACCTCTTCCACCACGCCCATGGCCAGCAGGTCGCGCGAGGTCAGCTGAAGCTGCTCCGCCGCCTCCACCTTGCGCGCATTGTCGCGCCATACGATCGAGGCCGCCGCTTCAGGGGACGCAACCGAATAGATCGAGTTCTCGAGCATGATCACGCGGTCGGCGACGCCCATGCCGAGCGCGCCGCCTCTGCCCCCCTCGCCGATCACAGCCGCCACGATGGGCACCGGGATGCGAAACCACTCCATGATCGCCTCCGCGATCGCGGCGGCGATGCCTCGCTCCTCGG
>DATHDR010000155.1:0-2179 GCA_035318965.1 Verrucomicrobiia bacterium
CGCGGCGTCGGCGCCGTCCCGTGCCACGAGGTCATCAGGCGCCACGCCATTGCCCTTCGACTTCGCCATCACCTGGCCTCCCCGCCTGATCATCCCCTGGGTGAACAGCCGGGCGAAGGGCTCAGTTGCTTCGACCCGCCCTGCGTCATGCAGCACCTTCTGAAAAAAGCGCGAGTAGAGCAGATGAAGGATCGCGTGCTCGATGCCGCCGGTGTACTGGTCGACAGCCATCCAGTGATTGGCGAGCTCGGGGTCGAAGGGCTGGGTGTTGTCGTGCGCAGAGGTGTAGCGCAGGAAGTACCACGACGAATCGATGAACGTGTCCATCGTGTCTGTTTCACGGCGGGCGTCGCGCCCGCACTTCGGACACTTGGTGCGCCAGAAATCTGGATTGTCGGCCAGGGGCTTGTACTTGCGAGGGAGCAGCACCGGGAGCTCTGAACGAGGTACGGCGACGATTCCATCGACATCGCAGTGCACGACTGGGATCGGGCAGCCCCAGTACCTCTGGCGAGAGATCAACCAGTCTCGCAGTCGGTACTTGACAGAGCGCTTGCCGATCCCCTTCGTCACGATGAACTCGGCCACACGGTCGAAGCCGGTCTTGCTGTTCAGGCCGTCGAACTCTCCACTGTTGATCATCACGCCGGGCTCGGTGTAGGCGATCTCCAGCTCGCCCTGCGGCCGGCCCTCGGGCGCGATCACCTCGCGTATCGGCAGCCCGAACTGCCGCGCGAAATCGAAGTCCCGTTGGTCGTGGGCAGGGACCGCCATGATCGCGCCGGTGCCGTATGTGATCAGCACGTAATCCGCGACCCAGATCGCCACCTTCTCGCCGTTCAGCGGATTGATCGCATAGGCCCCGGTGAACGCGCCGAGCCGTTGCACCTCGCTGGACATGCGATCGATCTCGCGCTCCCGGCGTGCCGCCTCAACGACCTCCCGCACAGCCGCCCGCCGCGACTCCACGGTCAGCTTCTCGACAAGCGGATGCTCCGGCGCCAGGACCATGAAGGTGACGCCGAACAGGGTGTCGGGGCGCGTTGTGTAGATGCGCATCGACTCGCCTGGATGGCCGTCGATTGGGAACTCGACCTCCACACCGTGGCTGCGCCCGATCCAGTTGGCCTGCATGACTCGCACCTTCTCGGGCCAGTGCTCCAGCTCGGCCAGGTCGTCGAGCAGCCGGTCTGCGTACTCCGTGATGCGCAGGAACCACTGCTCGAGATCGCGCTTTTCGACCTCAACGTCCGGGTGCCTCCAGCACCGGCCGTTGATCACCTGCTCGTTGGCGAGAACGGTCTTGTCCACCGGACACCAGTTGACCGGCGACATCATGCGGTGCGCCAGGCCGCGTTCGAAGAACAGGAGGAAGAGCTCCTGAGTCCAGCGGTAGTAGGAGGGATCGCAGGTCGTCACCTCTCGATCCCAGTCGTAGAGCACGCCCATCATGCCGAGCTGCCGTTTGGCGATGGCGATGTTGCCGCGCGTCCAGTCCTCGGGATGCACGCCGCCCCCGCGATTGATGGCGTCGTTCTCGGCAGGCAGTCCGAATGCATCCCAACCCATCGGGTTGAGAACCTCGAAGCCCTGCATCCTCTTGAATCGCGACAGCAGGTCGCCGATCACGTAGTTGCGCATATGCCCCATGTGCAGCGGGCCGGAGGGGTAGGGAAACATGACCAGGTTGTAGAACTTGCGCTTGGGTGAAGCGTCGTCAGCCTTCATGACGCCGCGCTCTTCCCACGTCTTCTGCCACTTGGGCTCGATTTCTTGCGGCACGTAGGAGCTACGCCGCGGCTTGGTCTCCATGGGCTTTGAATTTTAGATGCGCGAGTTCGTGACCCACGATCGCCGCCAGCATCAGGGCGGCGCCGGCGGCTTGCAGAGGACCGAACCGCTGTCCGGCCAGCACGACCGCGGCCACCAGCGCCCAGGCAGGTTCCGTGGTCAGGATCAGCGCCGTCCGGCTCGCGCTCAGATGCTGCTGCGCCCAGGTCTGGATGTAGAAGGCCAGGGCTGACGCGAACACCCCGGTGACGACGATCGCGAGCCACACGTCGGTGCTCGGGAGCTGCAGAGACCAGGTTCCGCCTGCGCTGAAGATCAGCGCGCCGGTACCCATCTGGAGCATGGCGAGCGGCGCCGAGCGCAAGCCCGGCGACCAACGGCTCAGCAG
>DATHDR010000156.1:0-2299 GCA_035318965.1 Verrucomicrobiia bacterium
TTGTCCCCCGGCGCCCGCCTTTTGATCGACGTTACTAAGCGTTCATGGCCTGCGTTCACTCTCAGGTAATGGCTAAAAAGCTCGTCTCGGGTGTGGCGATTCTCGGCCTGATGGCGGCCTGTGAGTGGCCCGGCTCGCAGCCGAATTGCAACAACACCATGATCGACTGGGTCAACTTCATCCAGGTCGGCTCGACTCAGTACGTGTCTGGACTGGAGGCTGACAGCGTCCTCCAGGAGAGCGACCTTGGTCCCGTTTATGCTCACGTCAAGTTCAAGGTCAGCGGCAATGTCTGTGACCCTGCCTACCGGCTGAAGGATGGGGACGCGGCGTTCCTGGACGCCGGAACCCCCATCTATCAGGTCAACGGCCACCCGGCCACGGAGCAGCTGGCGGCACGATTCAACGGAATCTTCGTGGTCTACAGAGCGATGACGCCGGTTCGCTGAGTCGAACGCGATCCCCCGAGCGCGACTCCATCAAGATGGACGCCGTGCCGAAGGTGACCCTTGTCGGTGCAGGCAGCGCCGTCTTCGCCCGCCAGCTGATGACCGACATCCTCGCTGTCGACGGCCTGGACCAGGGTGTTTTCGCGCTGGTCGACGTGGACGCCACCCGCCTCGAGCTCGCGCGGAAGATCGGCGAGCGGATCATCGAGCTTTCGGGAAAGCGATGGACCGTGCAGGCCTCGACGGAGCGGGCCGATGTCATCGCGGGCAGCGATTACGTAATCAACTCGATCGAGGTCGCAGGGCTCAAGCACGTGCGCGCCGATTACGACATTCCAAAGCGCTACGGCGTGGACCAATGCATCGGCGACACCATCGGCCCGGGAGGCATTTTCAAGGCCCTGCGCACCGGACCCGTCTGGCTCGAAATCGTCGGCGACGTCGCGCGGCTGGCCCCACGAGCGGTCGTCCTCAACTACACGAACCCGATGTCCATCCTCACCCTCGCCGCCGCGCGCTCTGTGGACCTAGAGGTGGTTGGCCTGTGTCACAGCGTCCAGGGCACGTCCCGTCAGCTGGCGAGCTACCTCGACATTCCGAACGACCGGCTCACATGGGACTGCGCGGGGATCAATCACAACGCCTGGTTCACGACGCTGGAGCGGGACGGTCAGGACCTCTATCCGCTCCTGCGCGAGCGGGCGCGGATTCCCGAGATCTATGAGCAGGATCCGGTTCGCTTTGAGCTGATGCTGCACCTGGGTGCTTTCGTCACCGAGTCCAGCGGCCACTTTTCCGAGTACGTGCCGTACTTCCGCAAGCGGCCCGACCTGCTGGCCAAATACACGCGCTCGGGCTACCTGGGCGAGAGCGGGTTCTACGCGAGCAACTGGCCCGAGTGGCGTCGCGCAAACGATGAGCTCATCGCGTCGATGCTGCGCGGCGAGACACCTGTGCCGACCGATCGAAGCCACGAGTACGCCTCCACGATCGTCGAGGCCATCGAGCTCGGGCGCGAAGCGTCGATCCACGGCAACGTGCGCAATCGCGGCTGGATCGAGAACTTGCCGGACGGTTGCGTCGAGGTCGAGTGTCGAGTGAGCCGACGTGGCGTCAAGCCGGTGCGCTTCGGCGCCCTGCCCGAGCAGCTCGCCGCGTTGAACCGCTCACACATGGCCGTGCACGAGCTGGTGGTCTCGGCGCTGTTGGAGCGCGACCGCACCAATGCCAAATACGCGCTCATGCTCGACCCGCTGACCGCGGCGGTCTGCTCGCTCGAGGAGATCGACCGGCTCTTTGACGAAATGTGGGATGCGGAGCGAGAGAGCCTAACTGCCTTCGACTAAAGCGCTTCCCTCTCCCCCTCGGGGAGAGGGGCCTAATCTGGCATCGGCCTAGGCGACGGCTCTACCGAACGAGCGGGCGCCGATGACGATGGCGATGATCGAGAGCACGAGCATGATCACGACTCCCCTGGTAACGCTAGGGTCGGCGATCTGGTCGCGGAACACGGCTCGGGCGGCGTCGACCGCGTAGGAGAGCGGGTTCAAGGCCGCGATGTTGCGCAGCCACTGTGGCGCCAGGCTCATGGGAAGCAGCACGCCTGACAGCAGCAGTATGGGAAGGGTCGAGGTGAAGATGATCGGCGCGTAGGTGTCCTCACTGCGCGCCCACAGCGCCACCGCGTAGGCGATCGATGCCGTGAGCAGCCCGATCAGCGCGATCAATCCGAGGGTGATGACGACGCCGATCGGATGGATGCTCAGGCCGAACGGCAGGGAGAGCAGGATCAAGATCAGGGACTGTACGACGATGGACAGCATGTCGCGGAGAGCGCGTCCGAGCAGAAG
>DATHDR010000157.1:0-8246 GCA_035318965.1 Verrucomicrobiia bacterium
GGTGGACAGGGCGCTTCGATACCCGGAGGCATCGTGACCATGCTGGGCCTGCTGCTCGCCTACTCGAACAGCACCGGCGACTGGCCGAGCTGGGCGTTTGCCTGGTCGCTGATCGTGCCTTTTGGAGTCGGGCTCGGCATGTACCTCCAGGCGCTACGCGACCGCGATCTGGGGGGGCTGAGACGAGGCCGGACGCTGCTGTTCGTCGGCGCTCTGATCTTCATGATCGGCTTCGTCCTCTTTGAGTCCATCCTCGGGATCAGTGACATGGACTACGGCATCTTCGGCAAAGCGGCGCTGCCGGGGCTTCTGGTCGTGATCGGCATCATCCTGCTCGTGCGCAGCATCCAGCGGAGCCGCCAGGCAAAGGCCTGACCGGTCAGGTCGCGGTTAGAGCCCTTCGGCGAGCGGCCAGAGCGTCGCGGCTGATCTGGTATTCGGTGCCTTCCCTGTACTGCTTGAAGCCGAGCTTCGTGTTGATCGCCAGCATCGGCGCGTTGGAGCCTGCATTATCAGTCACCACCCACTCCGCCATCGGATAGAGCTCGTGGATGTGCGCGAGCATCTTGGCCTTGATCCACTTGCCAAGTCCGCGACCGCGCGCGTCGGGCCGCACTCCGGTGAAGCGCTGCTCGATGATCGTGGGCCGGCTCGGGTCCCAGGAAGTGTCGGTGATGGCGGAGATCACGCCGTCTGGTTCGCGCGTCAGCACGGTGTGCTGCAGCACACCCGTAAGAGCGGACCGCTCATCCCAATCACGGATGTGGTCAGGCGTGACAAGGATCTCGCCGATGTCTAGGTTTTCGAATGGGATGGTCTTCAACATGTTCGTCAGCTGTGGCGCGAAGTCGTCCAGCATCGCGTCGGGCATCGGTCCGTCATACACCTCGAGCCTGGTCTGCGAAGAGCGCTCGGTGCCTTCATCGATCCAGCGCTTCACCAACGACCAGTCAACGTCCGCGATCTTGAGGCGGTTCTCCGCACCTGTGAGCTTGGCCTCTGCGCCAATCCACTTCAAGAAGGCATGGCCGGAAACCTCTTCGGCCTCGAAGCCGGCGACGGTACAACCGTGCCTGTCCATGAGCTCGAGCACGATCGGCAGCCAGGAGGCACCGATGTGCTGCCGGCGATGGTCCGGACGAACATAGAGATCGCCCCAGAAGAGGTGTTTGTTGGATTCATAGCCCGGGGTTCCCGGCTTGCCGGTCGAACCCCAGAACCAGCTGAGCAGCACGCCGTCTCTGGCGATCTCATATCGATAGTTGATGTCGAATGGGCTGTCCCGCTTCAGCCTTAGCTCCTCAACGTCATCAGGGCGCAGGGGATCATCCGGGCGAGACTCCGTGTGTCTGACGCGGCGATACGCGTGATAACGCTTCCAGAAATCTGCGCCGGCCGATTGGAAATCGACCTCCACCGGCGCGAGCTCACCAACCATGGGTCGATAATCTCACAGGCTGATCAAGCGTCGCGATTCGGGATCGCCCCATCGATTGCTCCCTTCCGAAGCATCTGCGGGCCTTCGGCTTCGAGCGCCACGCGATGGCAGGTGCGCATTGCCTGCAGGAGCTGCTGCGTGGAAACTCCGAAGGTGTTGCGGATGATGCCGTCGAAGTAGGTCAGGCCGGTGAATCGGTGGATCAGCGACTTCTTCGGTCGGACCAGGGCGCGATTCAGGCGGTAGAAGATCACATTCGGAAGCGCCGTCGGGTCCTGCCACTCGCCGCCTTCGGACATGCGCATGGCCCGGAACGGACCGACATGAGCGCCCATGAAGTCCGTCACGTGGACCCAGCGCACTGTGCGCGCGTTCTCCGGGCGGCCAAGCCTGAATCCGTCTGTCGTCAGCGTCAACTGTTCGCCCATGCCCTGCATGGCCGTGAAGTAGAAGGCGTTGAGCCCCACCATCACGATCACCGTCAGCGGCGCGAGCCATGGGTAGCTGAGGTTGGCGAAGAGCGCGAGCACCAGCGCGAGCGGGAAGGCGATCCAGCCCGCGGTGCGCAGCACCCGAACCGCTCGTGGTAAGGCCGGCGCGGCGAGGACGACCTCCCCACGCCGGGGATCCAGGTCCGGGACTGTCCGCTTCTGCCGCCGCCATGCGTCCCGGATTCCGATCGCGGCGGCAGTGGTTCCACCGATCCCGATCGTGTAAACGGTCAGCAAAGCCACTGTGACCAGGAGCACGGCTCGATCGTCCACGCCGGGCATTCTAGTTACCACAACGCGGGTGCCATGTATTTGTGGCCGGGCCACTAACGAAATGTAAGGACCGGGCCTAGCATTCTCAGCACCACACCCTCTTCGCGGCGTGAGCCTCCTGCCAGTCGGCAGGAGGCTCGTTTTATTTCGGGACAGGTGTCCTCCCCTATGGAACCCCTCCGCTCCTCGGCCAGGTGGGGTTGTGTTTGGTAAGTGGCATGCGTAGGACGGCCGGAGTAAATCCGGCCTTAAGCTCCACATGGCATTTGCGTTTTGATTCGCGGCCCCTACGCAGCAGCCTTGACAGCACTTACCAACTTTGTCAGCGAATCCTTAGCGTCGCCGAAGAACATCACTGTCTTGGGGTCGTACATGAGGTCGTTGTCGATCCCAGCGAAGCCCGGCCGCATCGAACGCTTCATGAAGACGATGTTCTTGGCCTGGTCGGCGTTGAGGATTGGCATGCCGTAGATCGGGCTGCCCGGTGCGTTGCGCGCGGAAGGATTGACCACGTCGTTGGCGCCAACGATCAGCGCCACATCCGCGTTCTTGAACTCGTCGTTGATCTCGTCCATCTCTTTGAGCTGCTCGTAAGGCACATTTGCCTCGGCAAGCAGGACGTTCATGTGGCCGGGCATTCGACCTGCGACCGGATGGATCGCATAGCTCACCTCGACCCCGCGGCGCTCCAGCAATTCCGCCAGCTCTCGCGCTGCATGTTGGGCCTGGGCGACCGCGAGCCCGTAGCCCGGCACGATGATCACGCGCTGCGAGTAGGCGAGCAGGGTACCGATGTCTTCGGCCGACCCAGACCGAACGCTGCGGCCCTCTTTGCCTGCGACGGCGGCAGCGCCGGCGTGCGGCTTGCCAAAGGCGCCGAACAGCACGTTCGCCAGCGAGCGGCCCATCGCGTCGCTCATCAGCTTGGTGAGCAAGCTGCCGGATGCACCGACGAGCGTGCCGGCGACGATGAGTGCGAAGTTGTTGAGCGTGAAACCGCTGGCTGCAACCGCGAGGCCGGTGAAAGCGTTCAGCAGCGAGATCACGACCGGCATGTCGGCGCCGCCGATCGGAAGCACGAAAGCGACGCCGAGGACCAGCGCCAGGACCATCAGGGCGATGAAGGAGAACGGGACGGACGCGACGGCCAGGACCGCGATCACAAAGCCGAGGATCGCGGCGGCCAGGATCCCGTTGACGACCTGCTGGCCCGGGTAGGTTATCGGGGTCCCGGTCATCAGCTCCTGGAGCTTGGCGAGCGCGATCATGCTGCCGGCGAACGAGATCGAGCCGATCACGATGCTGAAGACGCTTGGGAAAGCTTCAGTGAACGCCGGATGCTGGCCCAATCTGAGCAGCTCGGCGACAGCCACCAGTGCCGCGGCGCCGCCGCCCACTCCGTTGAAGAGGGCGACCATCTGAGGGATCGCCGTCATCTTCACGGTGCGTGCGCCAACTGCGCCGACCGCCGTGCCGATGACGATCCCGATCGCGATGATGATCACGCCGGCTGTCGTGAAATTAAGCAGCGGCAATGTGGCGACGAGTGCGATCACCATGCCGGCCGCCGCGATGAAGTTCCCGTTGCGAGCGCCCTTGGGCGAGCTGAGCTGCTTAAGGCCGACGATGAAGAGGACCGCGGCGACCAGATAGGCCAGGGAGATGGCGGTCCTCATTTCGTGGGCGTCGTTTGTTTCTGGGCTTTACGGCCTTTGAACATCTCGAGCATCCGGTCGGTGACCACGAAGCCGCCCACCACGTTGGTGGTCGCGAGGGTCACCGCCACCAGGCCGAGAATGATCGTCACCGGCGAGCTCGCGCCGGCCGCGATGACGATCGCGCCCACCAGGATGATGCCGTGGATCGCATTCGTCCCTGACATCAATGGCGTGTGAAGGATGGTCGGCACCTTGGAGATCACCTCGATGCCAACGAAGATCGACAACACGAAGAAAGTGACCTCGTTCAGCAGCTCGTTGCTCATGAGCCTGGAGCCAGAAGCTGCTTGGCGCGCTCATTCACGATCTCGCCGCGGTGCGTGACGCAGCTTCCCTTGGTGATCTCGTCCTGAAAATCCAGATTGATCGCGCCATCTTTGACCAGGTGCAGCAGCAGGTTCATGACGTTGCGCGCGAAAAGCTGGCTCGCGTGCAGCGGCATCGTCGACGGCACATTTCGCGTGCCGATGATGGTGACGCCGCCGACGTCAAGATCTTTTCCAGCCTGGGTCAGCTCGACGTTGCCCCCGGTCTCGGCGGCAAGGTCGACGATCACAGAGCCGGGCCGCATCGCCTTCACCATGTCGCCGGTGACGAGCAGCGGCGCGTGGCGGCCGGGCACGGCTGCCGTGGTGATCACCACGTCGGACTTCGCGACGTGCTCGCCGATCAGCTCGCGCTGCTTGCGGAGGAACTCTTCTGACTGCTCTCGCGCGTAGCCGCCTTCTCCTTGCTGGCTCTCCAGGGCCAGCTCGATGAACGTCGCGCCCAACGATTGGACCTCCTCCTTCACCGCAGGGCGCACGTCATAAGCGGAGACAACCGCACCCAGTCTTCGGGCGGTGGCGATCGCCTGGAGTCCCGCGACGCCGGCCCCCATCACGAGCACGCGCGCTGGGGCGACAGTTCCCGCTGCAGTCATCATCATCGGGAAGAACTTGCCGAGGCGGCCAGCCGCCATCAGGACTGCCTTATAGCCCGCGGCCGACGCCTGCGAAGAGAGCGCGTCCATCGACTGGGCGCGAGAGATGCGCGGCAGCAGCTCGAGGCTGAACGCCGTGACACCACGTTTGGCGAGCGCCTTCACCACGTCGGCTTGCGTGGCCGGCTGGAGAAAGCTGATCAGCACCGACCCGCTGTTGAGCAACGCGACCTCGTCGGTCGAAGGCGCCTGGACCTTAAGCACAGCGTCGGCATCCTTGAGCAGAGACTCGGCGGTCTTGACCACCTTGACCCCAGACGACTCGTACGCCTCGTCAGAGATGTAGGCGCCGACGCCTGCTCCCGACTCGACGCTGACATCCAGCGCCGACGCCTTGAGCTTGGCCGCCGTGTCAGGAACGAGGGCCACCCGGCGCTCGTCGGGGGCACGTTCCTTTGGGATGGCGACCTTCACAGACTGAGGACTCTAAGGAATACGGGTCGCCTGCTGCAGGCGCGTAAAATCCTTAATCCGCGGCGAAAAGAGACAAATTGACCCAGCAGATCATCAACGACCTCACTATCCAGGCAGCCACGGTCAACGGTTCAGGAAGCCAGACGGCCAACCTGGTTTTGACCAGGGCCATCTTCCATATGGGCATCCCGGTCGCCCCGAAAAACGTCTTCCCGTCCAACATCGAAGGCTTGCCGACCTGGTACCAGCTGCGGGTTACCCCCGAAGGCCACATGGCACGTTCCGACAAGGTCGACATCCTCATCGCCTTCAACCCCGCGACCTGGCACCAGGACCTGACGACCGTGCGAGCGGGCGGTGTCGTGATCCACGAAGAGGTGTTCTCGACGGCTGATGTGCGTGCTGACGTCGTGTACTACCCGGTGCCGTTCTCGAAGCTTGCCAAGTCAAAGATCCAGAGCGACACCCTCCGCAAGCAGCTGGCCAACATGCTCTACGTCGGTGTGGTCGCCGGCCTCCTGGGCATCCCGTGGGAGGCGCTGGAGCATGCGGTCAAGCGGCAGTTCCTGTCCAAGCCAAAGGCCGTTCAAGTGAACCTGGATGCGATCAAGGTGGGCTACGACTACTGGCAGGACAACTTCTCGAAGACGGATGCGTACCGCCTCGAGCCGATGTCCGGCGTCGTCGATGGCAAGGTTCTGGTCGAGGGCAACCAGGCGGCTGCGCTCGGCGCGCTGATGGGCGGCGTGACCGTCGCTGCCTGGTACCCGATCACCCCCTCCTCCTCCCTGTGCGAGAACTTGATCGCCTACGCAGAACGCTTTCGGACCGACCCGAAGACGGGCCAGAAGCTCATCTCGGTCGTGCAGGCCGAGGACGAGCTGGCGGCGGTCGGGATGGCAATCGGCGCCGGCTGGGCCGGCGCGCGCTCGATGACTTCCACCTCGGGCCCGGGCATCTCGCTCATGGCCGAGTTTGCCGGGCTGGCCTACTACGCTGAAGTTCCGGTGGTCATCTTCGACATCCAGCGCATTGGACCTTCGACCGGCCTGCCCACCCGCACGTCACAGGCGGACGTAGCCTTCGCCTTCACTCTGTCGCACGGCGACACGAGGCACATCGTGCTGCTTCCCGGGACGGTCGAGGAATGCTACGAGTTCGCTCGCGATGCGTTCGATTACGCGGATCGATTCCAGACGCCGGTGTTCGTGCTGTCCGACCTCGACCTTGGGATGAACCTCTGGATGACGCCAGAGTTCAAGTACCCGGAGAAGCCTTTCGACCGCGGCAAGATCCTCTCGAAGCAGGACCTTGAGAAGCTGGCCGGCGAATGGGGTCGCTACAAAGACGTCGACGGCGACGGCGTGACCTACCGGACTCTGCCCGGCACCGATCACCCCGCGGCCGGCTACTTCACGCGGGGATCGGGCCACGACGAGTTCGCGCGCTACACCGAAAGCGCCGAGGCTTACGCGCGCAACATGGATCGCCTGACGCACAAGCTCGAGACGGCCCGCGGGGAGCTTCCTGCGCCTGTGCTCGACGAGAGCAGCAACTCAGCCGTTGGCCTGATCGCTTTCGGCTCGACTCATGCCGCGGTGGTCGAGGCGCGTGAAGCGCTGGCGGCCGCAGGGACCCCGGTCGACTACCTGCGCTTGCGTGCGCTTCCGGTGTCGGACGAGGTCGCTGCTTTCGTCTCACGACATGAACGGGTTTACGTCGTCGAGCAGAACCGCGATGGCCAGGTTTACGACATCGTGCGGCTCGCGCTGCCCCCCGAGCTCGTCGGGAGAGTTCACTCCATCCGGCACTACAACGGCCAGCCGATTCCGGCCGCCGCCATCACGGAACCGCTGCAGCAGGCTGAGGCAGTGCCCGCATGAGCGCGACCGTCAACCGCGTCGGATTGCCTCGTGACGCCTATAAAGGCGCAGCCACGACGCTGTGCGCGGGATGCGGCCACAACTCGATCACCAACCACATGATCAAAGCCCTCTATGAGCTCGGGATCGAGCCACACCGGCTCGCCAAGATGTCGGGCATCGGCTGCTCGTCCAAGACGCCAGCCTACTTCGTCGATTCCGCGCATGGGTTCAACGGCGTGCACGGCCGCATGCCGGCTCTCACGACCGGGGCTCAGCTTGCGAACCGCCAGCTGATCATGCTCGGCGTCTCCGGCGACGGCGACACGGCGTCCATCGGCCTGGGCCAGTTCATGCACATGATCCGGCGCAATGTCGACTGCACCTACATCATCGAAGACAACGGGACGTACGGGCTGACCAAAGGCCAGTTCTCCGCCACAGCTGACCTCGGCTCCGTCCAGAAGAAGGGAGCGGTCAACACCTTTCAGCCCATCGACCCTTGCGCCGTCGCCCTTACCTTGGGGTGCTCTTTTGTCGCCCGCTCCTTCAGCGGAGACGGCAAGCAGGTGGTCCCTTTGATCAAGGCGGCGATCGCCCATCGCGGGACTGCGATCCTGGACATCATCTCGCCCTGCGTGACGTTCAACGATCACGACGGCTCGACCAAGAGCTACAGCTGGGTCAAGGACCATGAAGAATCGATCGCGGACGTGTCGTTCATCCCTTTTTTCGAAGAGGTCCACGTGGATTACGAGCCGGGGACCATCCGCGACGTCGAGCTGCATGATGGATCGCACATCATCCTCAAGAAGCTGGCAGAGGACCACGACCCCTCCGACCGCCAGGCTGCGATGCAGGTGCTCGAGGAGGGACGCGCTGAGGGCCACCTGGTGACCGGCCTCCTCTACCTGGACACGTCGATGGAGGACTTCGCCACCACCGAGCAGATCCCTCAGCGGCCCTTGAGGGATCTGGGCGAGGACGAGCTCCGGATGACGCGCGACGATTTCGCCCAGTTCATGTCCGAGTTCGCCTGACGTCAAGCGCCAAGTCCTCAAGGGCCCC
>DATHDR010000158.1:0-7679 GCA_035318965.1 Verrucomicrobiia bacterium
GCTTCCTCTTGAGCAGGCGGTGGCGCAGCGCCACCACCTCCGCTCTGAGGATGGTCCAGGTCGCGGACCCTCTCACTGCTTCGGGGCCAACAGCCGGTCGATCAGCTCCTTCGATTCAGGCCCAGCCGTGAGCTTCAAGAAGAGGTCTTCGAGGCTTGCCTGCTCCGAGCCCGCCTGGGCGCGCAGCTCTTCAATCGTGCCGGTCGCGACGATGTGGCCGCGGTCGATGATCGCGACGCGGCGGCACAGCGCCTGCGCGACTTCGAGTATGTGCGTCGAGAGAAGCACGGTGGTGCCGCGCGAGGCGAGCTCCTCGAGCAGGTCCTTGACGAGCCGGGCCGAACGCGGGTCCAGGCCGTTGGTCGGCTCATCGAGCAGGAGCACTGACGGCTCACGGATCAACAACGACGCGAGGCCGATCTTCTGGCGCATTCCGTGGCTGTAAGCGCCGATCAGCTCGCCGTTGCGATCCGCGAGCTCGAACAGTCCGAGCAGCCGCTCCATCCGTTGCTGACGCTCGGGACCGCGCGGCATGCGGTACAGGTCGGCGATGTAGTTGAGAAATTCGCGGCCGGTGAGGTGGGGGTGCACAAAAGGCTCTTCGTCCAGGTAGCCGAGCCGTGCCTTGGCCTTCAGCGGATCCGCAAAGATGTCGACGCCGTCGATCAGCGCGGTCCCTGAAGTGGGCGTCAGCAGGCCGCACAACATCCGCAGCGTCGTCGTCTTTCCCGCGCCGTTGGCGCCGAGGAAACCGACGATCTCGCCGCGCCGGATCTGGAAGCTCACGCCGTCCACAGCGTTGAGCACGCCGAAGCGCTTGACGAGGTCCTTGGCCTCGATCGCGATGTGATCGTTCACGGCGGGCGAGGCCATCACCGGCAGGGTACCAGCGCTATCTCCAGTGGCGATCCAGCTCCGACGCATAGCTGCGGCCGACGAGGTCCGCGTTGGTGAGCAGCCAATTGTCGATGCGCCTGGTGCCGCGCGGCTTCTCATTTGAGACGAGCAGCTCATCCATCAAGCCCTGCAGCTCCTGCCGCGTGAGCATGACGTCCCGCATGTACCTCGAGATGAGGTCGCCTGCCCACAGCGTGATCCGCGGTGGCATGACGACGAGATGCGGACGGCGACCCACGGCGATGGCGATTCCCTCGACAAGCTCCGCGTAGGTCATAGTGTCCGGGCCGGCTGCGTCGAGCGTGATGTTGTCGGTCTGCTCGGCGGCCCAGATCGCGATCTCGGCCACGTCCTCAACTGAAACGGGCTGCACGCGGTACGTGCCATGCCCGGGGATGACGAACATCGGCATCCGCCTCAGCAGCCAGGCGATGTTGTTGATCAGGATGTCCTCTGTCCCGAACACCAGCGTCGGCCGGACAATCGCCCACTGAAGTCGGGAGCCGCGAACTATCTCCTCTGTGCGCGCCTTGCCGGCGTAGTAGTCGAGCTCGGAGTCGGCCGAGGGATTGCTGACCGAGATGTGCACTATCTTTCGCACGCCGGCCTCAGCGGCTGCGCCGACGAGAGTCCTCGTGTTGGCGATCGCCTCGCCGAAACTCATGCGTCCGTGGCGGAAGCGGACCCAGTAGGTGTTGTACAGAACGTCGGCGCCGCGGAGGCATTCGACCAGCGCCGCTCGATCCGTGAACTGCAGGGGCGCGACGTCGACCTTGATGTCCTCGGCGCCTGGACGGCTGGGGTGGTTTGTGAGTGTCCGCACGCGACGATCCTGCGACAGCAGCCTGCGCGCGATGTACCGACCGGTGTAGCTGAACGCGCCGGTGACGACGTCGAATCCCGGTTCCGTCACCGGGACGCCGCTAGAAGGGGAATCGAGTGAGGTCATAAGCAAGTGAGCCGGGCTTCACGTGCCCGGAGGTGACGACACGCGGCCGGTGCCGGACGGCTTCCGAAGGGTGCACCTCTGGGCGAAGGCCGTTGAAGATCGGAAAACGCAGCGTGCCGTCCGGCGACCATTCGGAGTAGCGCACGCTGACCACGAGCTCGGGTCGCACCCAGTGAACGGGACTGATCATGATCGGCGGCGGATCCAGCGGCGACTCTTGCGTCTCCAGCTCGAGCAGCGAATCGCGAATCGCTCCGGTTGCCGCCTCGTCATAGCCCCCGCCGACGGTCCCGCACGGCAGCAGTCGGCCGTCCTCGTGGTACCCCACGACCAGCGCGTCGAACGGTTCCTCGCCCAGCCAGCCGATGACTACGAAGTCGTCCGACTTGACGGCCTTGACCTTGAGCCAGAAGGGACTTCGCTGGCCTGGCACGTAAGGGCTCAGCTTGTGCTTGGCGACCACGCCCTCGAGCCCTCGTTCGAGGCACGCCTCGAAGAGCTCGACGCCATCCTCCTCGATGTGGTCCGGCACGAAGATGTGGCCGCCGGCCTCGACGGCTTTCTTCAGCCGGGCCCGCCTTCGGTTGATGGGCTGCCGAAGCAAAGGCTTCTCCTCGAGGTAAAGGGCGTCGAAGGCCAGATACGCCGTGGGGATCTTGTCCATGAGGCTCGCGCCGCCCAAGAGACGCTCGCGAAGACGCGGGTAGTCCGGACGCCCGTCTTTGTCGGTAGCTACCAGCTCTCCATCGATGACGCTGCCTGGCGGAATCCGCTTGGCTGCGGCGACGACCTCCGGCACATCGGCCGTGATGTCGTGGAGGCCGCGGTCCTGAAGGTGAACGTGACCCTCGGGATCTTTGAACACGATGCAGCGCAGTCCATCCCACTTCACCTCGAACAGGTAATCGGGTGAGCTGAAGGGCGCCTCAGCCGACGCGGCTTGCATCGGCCGCATCTCGTCGTTGAAGCTCTCGAGACCGATTTGAAGCTGGTCCGGGTCTTGCATTCCGGCTCCCAGATTAGGGAAGACCTACGAGGCTTTGCGGCGCGCCACCTTTTTCTCGGCCGGAGCACGCTTCGTCGCGGTCCGTGATTTCTTCGCCGCCTCGACCGACGCGCGCAGCGCCTCCATGAGGTCCATGACCTTGGCTGTCTGCTGCGGGGCAGGCGCCTCGATCACCTCACCGTCGATCTTGGCCTGCACCACCTTCATCACCGCTTCGCGGTACTCGTCCTTGTAGCGGCTCGGGTCGAAGGAGTCGGCCAGGCTCTCGATCAACGCCTTCGCCATCTCCAGCTCTTTGGGGTTGATCTTCACCTCACCCTCGAGCCCTTTGAGGCCCTCGGTCGAGCGGATCTCGTCCGGCCAATTCAAAGTGTTCATGAGGATCCCGTGGCCGTTCGGGTGCAAGGCGGCCAGGTGCTCGCGGTCGCGAAGCGCAATCTTCGCGATGGCCATCCGGCCGGTCGCCTCCAGCGCCTTGCGCAGCAAGTGGTAGGGCTTCTTGCCCAACTCCTCTGGCTCCATGAAGTAGGCGCTCTTGAAGTACAGGCCGGGCTCGATGTCGTCTCTGGGCACGAACTCCTCGATGTCGATCGAGTGGGCCGTGGCCAGAGGTAGGTTGTCCAGGTCCTTGTCGTCGATGATCACGTAGCGGTCCTTGCCGACTTCGAAACCTTTGAGGATCTCGCCGTAGTTGACCTCATGGTCTCCTTCCGAGCACCAGCGCTTGTACGAGATCGGCGACTTGTGCTCAGGGCAGAGCTGGCGAAATGAAACCTTGGAAGTCGACTCGGTCGCGTTGTACAGGCGGATGGGAATCGAGACCATCCCGAACGAGACGACGCCTTTCCACATGGATCGCGGCATGGCGACGCAGTGTACCTCCCTTTACCTTGGTTGGCTACTTTTGGTGGCCTTGGTCACGCTCCGACGTCTCGGCGCTCCATGAGAAGTATCGACGCTCCGAAGCCCACGATGGTGATCGCGATCATGGCCAGGAGACCGGTTCTGTCGATTCCGCTCGACAGAGGCATCCCAAAAAGCTTGAAGGCGGAAAAGTCCTGGAGCCACGCGGGCCATTTGAACAGGGGCCCAAGCTCGGCGATCATGTAACTCACGAAAGCGAAAGCTCCGAGCAATCCGACAGCCGCTCGCGGGTTCCAGGCAGCGAGCACCGAGCCGGCGGCCGCGAAGACCAGGGCGAATGGAACCAGCAAGAGAGAACCTTCGGCCAGCCGCTCGCTGTTGACGTCCATCGCCTGGTTGTGGGAGGCGATCGCAACGGCGACGCCGCTCAAAGTGGCAATGACGGCGGCGCCCAATGTGAGCACCAGGGCTCGTTCTACGACCACGGCGGCGCGGGAATGCGGCTGGCTGAGAATCACCTCGAGCCGGCCGTCTGAATCCTCTGCGGACCACCTGACGACCTGCGCGATGGCGAAGGCCGCAAATAGCAGCTCAGCGGTGTTGAACCAGAACAATCCGAGAAACGACGTGTAGAGCCGGCCCTGGACGAAGGCGCCAAAAAACTGAGTCAGCGCTGGTATCGACATGAGCGGCTGGATGATCGTCTTGGTGACCGAGACGAACACCGCTCCGAGGAAAGCAATTCCGGCCGACCAGACCAAAAGTCCAAGCCGCCTCTCGTAAAGGCCGCGCAGCACCGGGATCCGCCAGACCGGATTGCGCGGAATCTCATGGCTGGTCGGTTGAGACCGAACGGGCAGCCGGAGAAGCGGTGACCAGAGGTCTCGCGAAGCGAACGCAACCGCCGCCGCGCCACCCGCAAGTACCGCGATCAAAAGAAGCACTGCCGTCGCTCGGACGTCGAGTTCGGCGCCCGGCGCAAGCGGGTGGTTGAGCTCGTAGTAGTGGAAAGGTGAGAGCCAGCGCACCGATGTCAAGGAGGTGAAGGTTCGGCTCAACGTGTTCACGAGAAAAAGGCTGAGCAGCAGCACGCCGGCGGCCGCGGTCGCGATCCGGGCACTGGTCAGCTGGCCCACGAGCAGGGTGAGCGCATAACAGCTCAGCGCAAGGGCGGCAAGCACAAGGGACTGTTCCAGGACGCCACGCAGGCTCACCGATTCGTCGCTGTTGATCGTCCCCACGACCAGGCCGAGTCCACCGGTGGCGGCTGCGACGAAGCTCGCCGCCGCGAAGCCCGTGATCCGCGACGCTATCCACCCAAACCGCGTCAGGCTCGCGGCCAGGACGACCTCGACCAGGCCCCGCTCCTCATCCCCGCGAGCCGCACCGCCTGCGGAGACCAGCGCCCAGACTGCGAAGACGATGGCGAGCCCTCCGAATGAGCGCCATTCGACATATCCGCCGACGGTGTCCAGCCGCATCGGCGGCGGCAGGATCAAGGTCAGGCTGGACGCGAGCTGCGTCATCGACTTTCCGAACGCGGCTCGTTCTGCGGAGGTGTGGCCGGCCAGCTGAAAGAACGCGACCGTCTGGACCAGGCTCGAGAAAAATGCCAGGCCCGAGAATCCGACCACGCCCCAGCGGCCAAGGCGCAGCCCAAGGACCACCGCCGTCATTCGGGCAGCGCTTTCGGGGCTGGAGCTGCGGTCGGGGTCTCGCTGTAGTAGCTGAGGAAGATTTCCTCCAGGCTCGGTTCGGTGCTCACCAGGCCGGTCACCTTTGCGCTGCGAATCGCGTCGAAAAGCGGCTCGAAGCTGCCGCGAACACTGCAGCTCACGTGCTGGCCGTCAACGTGTACATCCTCGACGCCGGCCGCGGAACGGATGGCAGCCTCGGGTATCTGAGCGTCCTGAGCAAACTCGATCTCGACGCGGTGGGCGCGGATGTGCTGGAGGTCTTCAAGCTGCGCCACAGTGGCGAGGCGGCCGGCCCTCAGAATTCCGACCCTGTCGCACACGTGCTCGACCTCAGCCAGGATGTGAGAAGAAAGGAAGACCGTGGCGCCACCGTCACGTGATTCGCGGAGCAGCGCATAAAACTCCTGCTGGTTCAAAGGGTCGAGGCCGCTGGTGGGCTCGTCGAGAATCAGGAGCTCAGGCCTGTGCATGAAGGCGAGCAGGATGCCGAGCTTCTGCTTGTTGCCGCTGGAGTATTCGCGGAACCGACGGCCGAGGTCGAGGTCGAACCGCTCCGCGATGCTGCGCACCGTCTTCGCGTCAACCCCACCGCGCATGCCGGCGAGGTACGCCACCACCTCTTTACCCCGCAGGCTGCCGAACTGCGGAATGTCGCCGGGGAGGTATCCGACCTTGCGCTTGACCGCGACCGAGTCACGCCGGCAGTCGAGGCCGAAGATGTGAGCTGTGCCGCTCGAAGGCCGGATCATGCCCATCAAGCAGCGGATTGTCGTCGTCTTGCCGGCGCCGTTCGGTCCTAGATAGCCGAAAACCTCCTGCGGCGAAACTTCCAGGTCCAGGTCGAACAGGCCGCGGCCGATCCCATAGTCCTTGGTGAGTCGCGAGGTCCGGATCGCGGTGACCGCCATTGCGCGCAGCATATTAAGCGCGATGCAGCTAGGTGACCTCGAGCTTCACCTTTTGATGTCGGGTCGGTGGAAGGCCGACGGCGGCCTGATGTTCGGCGTGGTGCCCAAGATCCTTTGGGAGAAGCAGAAGCCCGCCGACCACAACAACATGATCGAGTGCGCGTGCGTCTGCGTCGTCGCGCGAATCAATGGCCGCGTCATCGTCTGCGAGACGGGCATCGGCACGAAGCTCAGCGAGAAGCGCGCGCGGCAGGTTGCGTTGCGCGAGCCTGAAGGGCTGCTTCACTCTCTGCAGCGATTGGGCATCCGTCCGGACGAGGTCGATGCCGTGATCACCACGCACCTCCATTGGGATCACGCGGGTGGTCTCACACGGCGCGACGAACACGGCGGCCTGGAGCTGACGTTCAAACGGGCACGCCACTTCATCCAGCGAACCGAGTGGGATTTCGCGCTGCATCCTGACGTGCGCAGCCAGTCCGGCTACATCCACGAAGATTTCACACCGCTGGCCGACGGCAACCAGCTGGTTGAGTTCCTCGTTGGAGATGCGGAGGTCATGCCCGGAGTGCAGCTCAGGCACGTGGGCGGCCACACGCCAGGCAGCCAGGTCCTCGTACTCAGGTCCGGCGAGCTGGCCTGCGCGGTGACAGGCGACCTCGTCTGCCAGACACCGCACTTGAAAGTTCCATGGAACATGTCCGCCGACATCGAGCCCCTACGCGTCTTCGAGGAGAAGGCAAGACTTTTCGAGGAAGCGGAGAAGCACCGTTGGCTCCTTGTGCTGAGCCACGAGCCGGACCAGCCCGCGGGATACCTCGAGGAAGGCGGACGGTGGCGGCCTGAGCCGAGGCTGATGTGAAGTTCACCACCACCGACGGTCGCCGCCTCACCTACAGGAAGCTGGGCACCGGTCCGGTGCTGGTTTGCCACCCAGGAGGTCCCGGTCTCGCGTCGACATACATGGGCGACCTCGCGGGGCTTTGGGAACGCTTCACGCTCGTCATCCTGAACCCGCGCGGCACCGACGGCTCGGACCGGCCCGCCGATCCAGGCGCATACCACGTCGATGACTACGCGTCAGACCTGGAGGAGCTGCGGCAGCACCTGGGCCTCGAGACGATGATGCTGCTCGGCTTCTCCCACGGAGGAATCGTGGCGCAGGCTTATGCCTCGGCCAATCCCGGTCGTGTGAGCCGCCTCGTCCTGGCGGCCACGGCAGCGCGGTTCGGACCCGAGCAGAAGGCGGCGACCCAGGCGGCAAAAGACAAGAGATCGGGCGAGCCCTGGTTCGCGGACGCCGCCGCTGCCGGCGAGGAAAACGTCGATCTGGCGTCCGACGAGCAGATTCGGGACAA
>DATHDR010000159.1:0-14143 GCA_035318965.1 Verrucomicrobiia bacterium
CTGGGGATTGGCGCTGTTCGTCGCGCACCAGCCGCTCCCCACTGAAAAATCACGCGCGGTCTTGCCTGACTCGGTGCCGCTCGAAACCGCGTCTTTCAACGCGGCGCGGGCCGCGTTGCTTGTGCGGGCCATCGTGTCCAAGCGGCCGTTCTTGCTGGGCGAGGCCCTACGCGACCGGCTGCATCAGCCACATCGCCTACACCTCTATCCGTGGACTGCAGAGGTGATCCGTGTCGCTGAAGCGACCGGCGCCTATGGCGCCGCCATCTGCGGAGCCGGTCCAAGCGTTTTCGCGTTTTGCCCGCCTTCGCAGGCAGCGCGAATCGGCAAGGCGATGGAGTCGTCCTTTCCGCGGTACGGGAGTGCGCTCGTCACGCGCATCACCGACAAAGGCATGTTCCGGACGCTGTGATCATCGTCCAGAAATACGGCGGTACCTCGGTGGGCACCGCCGCTCGCATCCGGCGGGTCAGCCGCCGCATCGCCAGGACCGTTAATCAAGGACACGAGGTCGTCGCAGTGGTGTCGGCGATGGGTCACACGACGGACCGGCTGATCGCGCTCGCACAGAGCGTCAATCCCGACCCGCCCGCGCGCGAGCTGGACATGCTGGTCGCCAACGGCGAGACGATCACCGCGCCACTCGTCGCGATGTGCCTGCAAGGCATGGGCGTGCCCGCGGTTTCGTTGTCAGGCCTGCAGGCCGGTGTGCGCACGAGCGCGCACCATTCGAAGGCGCGGATTCACGATATCAAGCCCGATCGAATCCTGGAGGCGCTGGGCGACGGCAAGGTCGTGGTTGTCGCCGGCTTCCAGGGAGTGACCGAAGACCTGGAGGTCACCACGCTGGGTCGCGGAGGATCGGACACGACGGCGGTTGCATTGGCCGCTGCGTTGAAGGCCGAATCGTGCGAGATCTACACCGACGTCGACGGCATCTTCACCGCGGATCCACGCGTTGTGAAGTCTGCGCGCAAGCTCAGCCACATCGAGTACAGCGAGATGCTTGAGCTCGCGGCGGTGGGTGCTCGCGTTATGCATCCGCGAGCGGTCGAGATCGGTGAGCTGTACGGCGTGCCGATTCACGTCCGGTCGAGCTTCCACGATGGCGTCGGTACGATGATCGTCGCTCGAGTACCGATGGAAGACAGGCAGCGTGTCAGGGGGATCGCAGAGGAATCGAACGTCGCGAAGATCACGGTGGTCGGCGTGCCTGACCGGCCGGGGGTCGCCGCCGCGATCTTCGAGCCTCTCGGCGCCGCCGGGATCTCAGTCGACGTGATCGTGCAGAACATCGGCCGCTCTCGCCACACGGACCTCACCTTCTCGGTCGCCGAGACCGACCTCAAGGCAGCTGAGAAGATCGTCAAGGCAGCGGCCAGGACGATCGGCGCGAAGAAAGTGATGTCGGCGGCCGGTATAGCCAAGCTCTCCATCGTCGGCACCGGCATGCTCGACATGCCGGGGATCGCGGGCCGCATGTTCAGGGCGCTGGCCGACGCGGGGATAAACATCGAGATGATCAGCACGTCCGAGATACGCATCACGTGTCTTGTCCAGCGCGCCCAGGTGATGAAAGGTGTGCGCGTCCTGCACAAAGCGTTCGAACTGGACCAACAGTAGTTGCCGGTCAACGTTGCGATAGTCGGCCCGGCGGGGGCGGGCAAGACCACGCTGTTCAACGCCCTCACCGCGGGTCGTGGCGCAGACGGCGTGGGCATGGTGGACGTGCCCGACGAACGGTTGACGCGGCTCGCCGACGCGGTCAAGCCGCTGAAGACGACGGCTGCGCAGGTGCGAGTCGAGGACACGCCGCCCGGCAGCCGCGCGCAGCGCGTTGCGTTTGCCCGCCAGGCGGACGTCCTGGCCAAGGTCGCCCGCTGCTTCGGGCCCGAGCCCGACCCCGCAGCCGAGCTGGAGGAATTCGCGCTGGACCTGGTGCTCGCCGACCTGGCCTCGGTCGAAAAAAGGCTCGACGTGGTGGCCAAAGAAGCACGTGCGGGAAAAAAGGACGCTCAGGCCGAGCACGATGTCCTGACCACGGCCAAGAACCACCTCGACGCCGGCCTGCAGCTGCGGACGCTGCAGCTGGAGCCGGACCAGCGCGCGCTTTTGCTCGGCATCTTCCCGGTCACGCTCAAACCGGCGGTCTACGTCGCGAATGCCGCGGACGAGTTGCTGCCCGGAGGCGGAGACCCGGCCGCCAGGGTGGCAAAGCTGGCGGCGGCCGAGGGCGCTCCCGTGATCATCCTGTCGGCCCGGCTGGAGTCAGAGCTTGGTGAGCTCGATCCAGCCGAACAGGCCGAGATGCGCGCGGGGTATGGCATCGACGAGTCTGGGCTGGGCCGGATCGCGCGCGCGGTCTGGGAGGCGGGCGGGCTGATCACCTATTTCACGGCCGGCGAGCCGGAGGTGCGCGCTTGGCCATGCGAGCGTGACGCCCCAGCGCCTGTCGCGGCGAGCAAGATCCACACCGATTTTGAGAAGCACTTCATCCGCGCTGAGGTGACGTCGGTCGATGAGCTGGTCGCGGCAGGCTCGATGGATGCTCTGCGCGCCGCTGGAAAGCTGCGAATCGAAGGACGCGAATACCGCGTCAAGGACGGCGACGTGGTGTTCTTTCGAGTCGGCCGCTAGTACCGACCCAGGAAGAATTGTTGATACAGCTGGTTCCCCAGGAACGCCAGCAGCGCCAGCAAGACAATGAGCAGCAGGTACTTCATTGCTCCATCTAACGACAGCCCCGCTTGGCGACTTGCGGAAAAGACCAGGAACTGCCTCAAAATCTGGCCATGTCAATGAGGTTCAGCGCAGCTCACTTCTGGGTGCGCGCCGAGGGCGATGAGGCGGTCCTCGGCCTCAGCGACTACCTTCAGGACCAGATGGGGGAGATCATCAAGCTCGACCTGCCCGACCTCGGCGACGTGCTGCGAGTGGGTCGGCGGATTGGCCAGGTGGAGTCGGAGGAGGCTTCGTCGCCGCTTGAGGCGCCTTTGAGCGGTGAGGTGCTTGAGGTCAACGCCGAAGCGATCGAGAACCCCGACGTGATCAACAGCGATCCTTACGCCTCTGGCTGGCTGCTCCGCATCCGGATGGAGAACCCGGAGGAGCTGGACGACCTCATCAGCGAGGAGGAGTACGCAGAGCTCACAACCGAGGTCTGACTTTTTGTTAAGACTCTTGACAACAACTACATTCGGGGTTATAACTGCACGCGGGACACAACATATCGTAGCCCACGTCTCAGTTGGTTGAGTCCCACGGCCCAACGACAGGCAGGCGGATCGCACCCCGAGTTGCACCCCACGTTCCAGAACTGGCTCCCCTTCTCCGCCTGCCTGTTTCAGCCCTCAACGCTTGGCCGACACTAGACTTTGGTCTGTGAGTCGGAAGGGTAAGAAGAGAGGTAAGGGAAAGTTCCGGCCGCCGGTTCGACCGGCCGGCCCGCTGACACCCACCGGCGTCGCCTCATCGGCGGTTGTCCAGCCGGGGTCAGCTCGGGGCGTGTCCCAGGCGCGGGTCGGCGGCGACCAGGCCCTGGTCCGGGCCGTGGAGATGTCGCTTGGCGCCCGCAACCAGGTCACCAAGGTCCGCGGCGGGCGCTATATCGTCGAATCGGCCGATCCGTCGATTCCCCTCGACAGGGTCCCTTATTTCACCAAGGACCTCGTGCGCCTGGCAGTCGTCGGTGTTGCCATGCTCGTCTTGCTGGCCGCCGGATCGATCGCCGTGCCCCTGATCGTCAAATAGCGCTTAACCGATAGACGAAGGCGGGGCCAAAAACCTAGAGTTCGATCCGTCATGTCAGTCAGGACCAGCGACTCAGGAAACACCGCGCTCAAACAAAAGCTCACGCGGCGCAAGCTGAGCGCGGACGATCACAGGCATCCCGTCAACGTCGTGCACCATGACGAGGCGACTTTCGGCGAGATGCTCGCCGACAAGATTGCTTCTAGCATCGGATCGTGGACCTTTCTCATGGTCCAGACCACCGCTGTCATCGCCTGGCTGGTTCTCAACATCTACGGGTTCGTGCATCGGTGGGACCCGTTCCCCTTCATCCTCCTGAATCTTCTGTTCAGCGTCCAGGCTGCGTACACCGGCCCGGTGCTGCTGCTGGCCGGCAACCGCCAGGCTCAGAAGGACCGCCTCACGCTCGAGCATGCGGCTTACGAAGCGGACAAGGCGGACGATCAGAACGTCCAGATCCTCAAGGCGATCGAAAAGAACACCGAGGTCACGCTGCAAGTTTTGCGACACGTGGAGTCCCTGGTCGAGGACCACATCGCCGAAGCGAGGGGAACCAGGGCCTGACCTTCGGGGCGTCTCGCCCACACGTACACTCACCGCGTGCGAGTGATCCTGTTCACGGGCAAGGGCGGCGTAGGCAAGACCTCCGTCGCCGCCGCGACTGCGGTCCAATGCGCCAAGGCCGGCTATCGAACCATCGTCATGAGCACCGACCCAGCGCATTCCCTCGGCGACTCGTTCGACGTCGAGCTTGGTCCGGACCTGACGCCGATCTCCAACAACCTTTGGGCGCACGAGGTGTCGTCCCTGCACGAGATGCAGCGCCACTGGGTGAAGCTTCACGAATACGCAGCCGAGGTGTTCGCAACCCAGGGCTTGGACGAGGTCGTCGCAGAAGAGGTGGCGAACCCGCCGGGCATGGACGAGGTTGCGTCACTGATGTGGATCAAGCATTACGCGCAGCGAGCCGAGCACGACGTCTTGATCGTCGACTGCGCGCCGACGGGCGAGACGCTGCAGCTCCTCACCTTCCCCGATGCGGCGAAGTGGTGGCTCGACAAGATCTATCCGTGGTCACGTCGAGCAATGCGTGTGGCGCGGCCGGTGCTGCAACCCATGATGGGGATCCCACTTCCAACCGATGAGATCTATGCCTCGCTCAAGGACCTGCTCCTGGACCTGGGCGGGATGCGAAAGGTCCTAACGGACTCGTCCATGACGACGGTGCGCATCGTGCTCAACCTCGAGAAGATGGTGATCAAGGAGGCCAAGCGTGCCTACACGTATCTCAGCCTCTTCGGCTACTCGACCGACGCCGTGATCGTCAACCGTCTCCTTCCGGGCGAGCTGCATGACGAGCTGTTCCTGAGCTGGCAGCGCATACACGAGCGCTACCGGGTCGAGGTCGAGCAATCCTTTACCGGTATTCCGATCTTCAACGTCCCGTTGTTCGATCGTGAGGTGATCGGCGAAAAGATGCTGCTGCGTATGGCGCGCGAGACATACGGTGACCGGGACCCATCTCAGCATTTCGCGACGTCGAGTCCTCAGCGCATCGACAAGGACGGCGCCGATTACGTGCTGACGCTCAAGGTGCCATTCGCCGACCGATCGGCTGTCGACCTCAACCGGCACAACGGCGAGCTCTATGTGACCGTAGGCAACTACCGCCGAGAAATCTCGCTTCCGCGCGTGCTGGCGCAGCGCGACACTGCAGGGGCAACCATCCGCGATGGCGAGCTTCGCGTTCGCTTCGCGCGTCGCGAGCAGAAAGCGACGCTGCAGGAAAAGAAGGCATGAGCCGAGACGGCGAACACGTCATCGAGTTGATCAACGAGCTCGGATCGCGAATCGGGCACCTACTTTCGGACATGGTTCCCCCGCGGGCCCAGGTGCACTTGCTGAACGCGCAGCGCGAGCTGATCACGGCACTGATGCTCATCTACGAGCACAGGGTCACCGCGGCGCCTGGTGAACGGACCCGCCGCTCGCCGGCTGCAGGTCGGTCTGCTCGTGATACGACTGGCCGCCGACGGCCTACCAAGCGCGCCGGCAAAATCCCCATCGAGTGAGCAACTTCGTAGGTTTTCTCCTCGCGGCGCTCCTCCTCGTGCCCGCCCTTTTGATCGCCATCCCGGTGCACGAGATGGGTCACGCCGTCGCCGCGTACATCCTGGGAGACCGATCGGTGCGCTATTTCGGCTACCTGACGCCCAACCCAAGGAGATTTCTCGACCCCCTCGGCGTGATCGCGGTCTTCGTGGCCCTGGTCGGCTGGGGACGCCGCGTCCCGGTCCAGCCAAACCGCATCAGCACGACCGGCCAGCGCGTCATTCATGAGCTTGGCGGCCCAGCCGCCAACCTGGTGGTCGCCGTTGTGGTCGGGTTCCTGTGGCGGCTTCTGTCAGCAGCCGGCCTTGGTTCCTCGTTCGAACTGTCACCGAGCCTCCTGGGCGCCGCACTTTACGCGATCGTCTTCTTGAACCTTTCGATCTTCGCCTTCCAGCTGCTGCCGATTCCGGGCCTGGACGGCTGGGCGGTGATCGAGGCGATCTTTCGCAACCGAAACGCGCGCTTTTTCTTCCAGGTCAACTCACGCCGGCAGCAGATCTGGGTGGGTTGCATCGTGGTGGTATTCCTCTTCCAGATTTTTCAGGGCGCAAGCCTCCTGTCGGTCGTGATGACCCCGCTCTATCTGCCCGCGAGCCTAATCTCATTAGGCGGATGCAGCGGTTACGCAATTCCCGGGTTCATCGGACTTCGTCCCTGCCCGCTATAGGCGGGCTGGTAAACGGGCCTGCCTACGCGGAGCTGGTCAAGGAGTTCGGGCACGGGCGGGTGGTGGAAGCGCTGCGGAAGCAGGTCACAGCGGAGCGACAAGGCAAGACAGTTGACGACGCCGAGCGAGTGGAGCGGGTCGGCGCCACCCTGCGCGCCGCGGTCGCACCGAGACTGCGCCGTGTCATCAACGCCAGCGGGGTGATCCTTCACACCAACCTCGGCCGGGCGCCTCTGTCGCGGGCCGCGGTCGATGCCCTGGCCGTTGCGGCCGGCTACAGCAACCTGGAGCTCGACCTGGAGACAGGGCGTCGCGGCGAGAGGGCCGCGCTTGTGTCCGGGCTGCTGACGCAGCTGTTTGGAAGCGCGGCCGCCTTCGTCGTCAACAACAACGCTGCCGCGATCCTGCTCGCGCTGGCGGCGCTGTGCAAAGGCAAGGAGGTCATCGTCTCCCGCGGCCAGCAGGTGGAGATCGGCGGCTCGTTTCGCATGCCGGACGTGATGCGGCTCTCGGGCGCGCGGATGGTCGAGGTCGGCACCACCAATCGAACCCGAAAGGACGACTACGAGCAAGCGATCACATCGCGGACGGTCGCGCTGCTGCGCGTGCACACCTCCAACTTCCGTGTCGAAGGGTTCACGGAGACCGCGTCCCCGGCTGAGATGGCTACCGTTGCCCATGCTCACGAGCTGCTGCTCATCGACGACCTCGGAAGTGGGGCGGCGGAGCTGATCGCCGGCGAACCGACGGTGGCCGAATCCCTGCAGCACTCAGACGTCGTGACCTTTTCCGGCGACAAGCTGTTCGGCGGCCCGCAGGCCGGCATCATCCTCGGACGCGGGGACCTTGGAGCGGCTGCAGTCGCGAAAATGTCGCGTCATCCCCTGGCCCGCGCAGTCCGCATCGACAAGCTGACTCTTGCAGCGCTCGAGGCGACGCTGCGCCAGCGACTGACAGGGCGGCTTGAGGAGATCCCGGTCGAGCGGATGATCCGCGCGCCAGTCGAAGACGTACGCCGCCGTGCCGCGATGTGGTCGGTCAAGCTTGAAGAGCGCGGCGTGCCCACGAGCCTGGTCTCAGGCGAATCCGCCGTCGGCGGAGGCTCGCTGCCCGGGCACGCACTGCCCACGGTGCTGATCGCTCTGCGCGGACCGGCATCTCGGCTGGCCGCCGCGCTACGCGCGGGCGAGCCACCTGTGATCGCCCGCATAGAGAAGGACGCGTGCTGCCTCGATCCGCGAACGGTGCTTAGGGGAGAGGACGAGACGCTGATCGACGCCGTGGAGGTCGCTTACAGGAAGGTCGCGCCGTGAGCTGGGTGATCGGCACCGCGGGCCACATCGACCACGGCAAATCCACGTTGGTCACCGCCCTGACGGGGATCGATCCAGACCGCCTCGCCGAGGAAAAGCGACGCGGGATGACCATCGACCTTGGCTTCGCGCACCTGCGCCTCCCGGGCGGCCGCGAGGTGGGCATCGTCGACGTGCCCGGGCATGCGCGATTCATCCGCAACATGCTGGCCGGCACTCACGGGCTGGACGCCGTGATGCTCGTCATCGCTGCGGACGAAGGCGTCATGCCCCAGACGCGGGAGCACCTCGAGATCATCGACCTGCTCGAAGTCCGGCGCGGCATCGTCGTACTTTCCAAGGTGGATCTGGTCGACGCGGCCTGGCTCGCGCTGGTCAAGGCCGAGGTGGCCGAGGTGCTGGAGGGAACATCGCTCGAGGGCGCGCCGATGCTGCCCTTCTCCGCTGTCAGCGGCGAGGGCACAGCAGACCTCCTCGCCGAGCTTGACAAAATGCTTGCGGCTGCAGAGCCGCGGCCGGACCTGGGTCGCCCGCGCCTTCCGGTTGATCGCGTCTTCACCATGAGCGGGTTCGGCACGGTGGTCACGGGAACGCTGGTGGATGGCCCTTTGAGCGTCGGGCAGGAGCTCGAGGTCTTTCCCGGCGGTCGCGCCGTGCGAGTGCGCGGGCTGCAGCAGCACAACGAGAAGGTGGAGTCTGCGGCGCCCGGCGGCCGGGTGGCCGTCAACCTGACGGGTGCGGAAAAGCACGAGCTGGAGCGTGGCGACGTGCTGGCGCGCGCGGGCTCGCTCGCCGCGACCCGCCGCGTCGACGGGAGTGTGCGCGTCCTTTCGTCCGCGTCGCAGCCCCTGCGGCACGGAGCTGAGCTGCTGCTGCACACGGGGACGGTCGAGGTCGGTTGCCGCGTGATCGTGCTCGAGGCGGACCAGATCGATGCCGGCGGGAACGGTTGGGTGCAGCTCTACCTCGACCGTCCGATCGCGGCGGCCGAGCAGGATCGCTTCATCCTTCGAATCCCCAGCCCAGCCGCGACCATCGCGGGTGGAACCCTGGTCGACATCCATCCGCGCAAGCACGCGCGGTACGACGGGGTGGCGCGTCAATCGCTCGAGCGGCGCGCTGCGGGAGACGTCTTGCAAGAAGAGCTTCGCAAGTACCCGCGCGGAGTGACGGTGGGTGCGCTGTTGAAGGCGACCTTGGCGCCCGAAGCTGATGTCGCCGGCCTCGACGCGAGACGGATTGGCGAATGGCTCTACACTCCCGCCGCTTGGCGAGCGATCACGGAGAGGGCCACGCATGAGCTGGAGGCGTTCCACGCGTCGCATCCGCTCCGGCCGGGGATGGCGCGCGAGGAGCTGCGCAGCCGGTTGGGCGTGACACCGGCTTCGTTCCCCTCGGCCCTTCTGGGCCTCGTTCAGGACGGCCGCGTCGAGGAGAGGGATGGTGCAGTCGCGTTGCCGTCGCACCGCGTTGAGCCGCACGAGACCGACGGCGCCGCGGCCTCCCTGCTGGAGCTCCTTGGAAGGCAGCCCTTCGCGCCACCATCGCTCGCCGAGGCGACCCAGCAGACAGGCGCCGGTCCCGAGGTGGTGCGCGCGCTGGCGCAGAGGGGTGAGATCGTGCGGGTCAGCGATGACATCGCCTTCACGAAGGACTCCTATCAGGCGGCGGTGGCGATGGTGCGGGAGATCATCTCGGCTGGAGGCTCGATCACGGTCGCGCAGCTGCGAGATCGCATGGGGGCAAGCCGGCGGCCTGTGCTGGCCCTGCTCGAGCACCTGGACGCTCAGCGCGTGACCCGCCGCGTCGGAGACGCGCGGGTCTTGCGCTAGAGTTCGCGCCAAATGCGAATCGCGGAAATGCTCGCGCGCAGCCGGCCGAGCGTCTCGTTCGAGTTCATGGCGCCACGCGACGAGGCAGAGGTCGACACGCTCGAAAAGACGGTGGCTGCGCTGGCCGGTCACGGACCCGATTGGGTTTCGGTCACCTACCGTCTACGCACGGGTGAGAAGACGCTCGAGCTGGTGACGCGGATCAAGCGGCACTATCACATCGAGGCCATGGCACACCTCACGTGCGCCAACTCGGCCGACCGGACGCGGCAGATCCTCAACTGGATGGAGCGGGAGGGCGTCGCCAACGTGCTCGCCCTGCGCGGCGACACGCAGGATCCGGGCCAGCCGTTCATTCCCGCGGACCCTCAGCTCACCCACGGCAGCGACCTTGTTGCGTTCGTGCGACGCAACGGTTACCGGTTTGGAATCGGCGCAGCGTGCAGCGCAGAAAAGCATCCCGAGAGCCCGGACCTCGAGCACGAGTTCCGTTACATGAAGCTGAAAGTCGAGGCGGGAGCGGACTTCCTCATCACACAGCTCTTCTTCGACAACCGCTTTTACTTCGACCTCGTGGCTCGCGCGCGAGCGGCCGGCATCACTGTCCCGATCGTGCCTGGGCTGATGCCCGTTCCGAGTCGCCGATCGCTCGCTGTGATGACGGCGATGTCAGGCGCGACGGTGCCGGTGGCACTTCAAGCGAAAATCGATGAAGCGGGCGGCGACGATGACGTTCGGGCCATGGGCGTGCAGCACTGCATCGCGCAGTGCGCGGAGCTGCTCGAGGCCGGGGTGCCCGGGCTGCACTTCTACACCTTCAACCGCGCGCGCGGACCGATCGAGATCCTGGCAGCGCTGCGCGGCCAGCAGCTTCTCGCCTCGTAGGGTTTTTCAGATGCTGGCCGGAATCGACCTCGGTGGGACTCAGGTGCGCGTCGCGCTTGCGCGCTCAGATGGGAACCTCATCGCCAGCATCAAGACCAAGACGCCGCTGCTGCCGACGCCACAGGCGCTGGTCGACTGGGCCGCCGCCGAGATCGACAAGCATCGTGGGCGCGAAAAAGTGCGCAGCATCGCGCTTGCCGCGCCCGGTCCGATCGACCACAAGCGCGGAGTGCTGGTCAACCCGCCGAATCTTCCCTGGCGCAACGTGCCGTTCGCCGCGATGCTCAGCCGTGCTACTGGCGCCAAGGTCCACCTGGCCAACGACGCCGACATGGCCGGCCTTGGGGAGTTCGTGCGGGGCGCCGGCCGCGGGACTCGCAACATGGTCTACATCACGTGGTCGACCGGAGTCGGAGGCGGGACGATCATCGACGGCAAGCTGCATCGTGGTGCTCACGGGACCGCGTCCGAAATTGGGCACATGATCATCGACCCAGACGGTCCGCTCGACGCGTGCGGCCAGCGCGGCTGCCTGGAAGCCTTCATCGGCGGTGCGAGCCTGGCGCGAGAGACAGGGCACCCTGCGGCTGAGCTTTTCGCCGCCGCGGCGAAGGGCGACCCGCGGGCGCGAATGATCGTCGAGAGGTCGGCCCGGTACATGGGCCTGGCCTTGATCAGCCTGACCAACGTCATCGACCCCGAGATGTTCGTGATCGGCGGAGGCGTCTCGCGGTCCTGGGCCTTGGTCGAACCGACGATCGTCGCAACGCTGCGTTCGTCTCCGTTCATCAAGCCGGCCCGCCGGCCCCGCGTGCGCCGTGCCCGGCTGGGCGATCGCGCCGGGCAGGTTGGAGCCGTCGAATGGGCGCGGATAAACCAGTAGCCCTCAGCGACCAGGATCTCCTCCGGCTCCTGCAGCAGGCCTCGGATGACCTCGGTGTGCGCGCGTGGATTGTCGGCGGCTACGTCCGCGACAAGCTACTCGGGCGCCCCCATCCGAATCCCGACGTCGTCGTGGTGGGCGGCGATGCTTTGAAGCTCGCCGAGCAATTCGCCGAGCTCGCCAAGGCGGAGCCGCCGGTTACGTTCGAGCGATACGGCACCGCGCAGGTCACCCTCCCGGGGCACCTGGTCGAGTTCGTCACCGCCCGCGCCGAGTCCTACGCGCCCGACTCGAGGAAGCCCGACGTGCGTGCGGCCACCCTGGACGAGGACCTCCGGCGGCGTGACTTCACGATCAACACCTTGCTGATGGACCTCGACGGCAAGATCCACGACCCGCTCGGCGGGCGCGCCGACCTGGACGCGCGCATCCTCCGCACTCCGACCGACCCCGTGCGCACCTTCGCCGACGATCCGCTGCGCATGCTCCGCGCCATCCGATTTGCCTCCGAGCTCGGATTCGAGCTGGCGCCCGACCTCCTGCCCGCAATGCAGGAGATGAAGGGCCGGCTCGCCCCGCCGGTGATCTCCGTTGAGCGCACGGCGGATGAGCTGCGCCGGATGCTGACCTCTGAGCGTCCTCAGCTCGCGCTCGAGCTGCTCGATGCGAGCGGGCTGCTCGAGGTCATCCTCCCGGAAGTCGCCGCCTGCAAGGGCGTAGCGCAGAGCGGTTACCACACCCACGACGTGTACGGCCATACGCTCCTCACCGTCGAGCGGGTCCCGGCCGATCTGGTGGTGCGGATGGCGGCTCTGTTTCACGACGTGGGCAAGCCATCCACCGCCACTCCGGACGGCGCCTTCACCGGCCACGAAACGGTCGGTGCGGCCTTGGCGAAATCCGCTCTCGAGCGGCTGCGGTTCTCCCAAAAGGAGGTCGAGGCAGTCGTCCTGCTCGTCCGCCTGCACCTGCGGCCGGTCTACTACCGCTCTGAGTGGTCAGACGGGGCAGTCAGGCGGCTGGCGCGCGACGCCGGGGAGCAGCTCGACCGGCTGATGGCCCTGGCCCGCGCCGACGTCGCGGCGTCCGCCTATCCCGAGCCGGAGAAGCTGGACCAGCTGCAGACCAGAATCGAAGCGGTGCTGCATGAACGTCCCTCGCGCCTTGCCCCGGTGGTGACAGGTGAGGAGGTGATGCGCGTGCGGGGCATCGGCCCAGGGCCGGACGTGGGTCGCATCAAGCAGCGACTTCAGGAGCTGGTGATCGACGGCGAGATCGCGCCCACGCGTGAGGCTGTCCTGGAGTACCTGGCCTCACATCCTGATCTCTGACCGCTATGCTGCGCTAGGTGGTGGAACCCCCAGCTTCTGGCTGGGCGAGGGTCTGGGAAATGGGAGGTGCAACGTGACTGATGCCGTAGCCGTGGAGACGGTTGACGTTTCTAGTTCGAACGGAGGTCCCGAGCCATTCGGGCTCGAGCCGAAAGCGACGGTCCTCGCGAGGGACGACGTTCTCACCGGGAAGCTCCAGGTTAAGGACGGCGGCCAGGTCCTGGGCAAGTTCAGCGGCCAGATCGAATGCGATGGCGAGCTGCTGATCGGTCCGGAGGCTTACGTCGAGGCAGACATCCGGAGCACCAAGGTGACGATCGCGGGGTTCGTGCGCGGCAACATCGTCGCCTCAAACCGGCTGAAGATCATGAGCACCGGCCGCCTCGAAGGCGATGCCAAGGTTGGCGCCCTTGTGGTGCTTGAGGGGGGCGTGCACCTTGGTGTGATCCGCGTCCATCCCGAGGGCGTACCCGAGTCCGAGCACGTGTCCATCGTCGACGCGTCGCCGCGGCCGGCGGTCGTAGCCTTGAGGGCTATGCCCAACCCAGTCGGCCGGGTCAGGAAGTTCTGGGGTGAGTTCTTCTAGAAGACCTCCAAAGCGGCCATCCCGCGTCAAGGCGATCCCGCAGCGAGCGACCGCGAAGCGGACGGCGGCCAAGGCGACAAAGGCCAGGCGGTCGGTTTCCTCGCGACCTAATGTCCCGACGCCCTCGCCTCGACCGGGGATCCGGCTGGCGGGCTCAGCGTCTTCGCGCCTCACGATCAAGTCCGGCGTCTCCACCGTCCCCAGGGCGAAGCTCGAGCTCTCGACCAAGCCAAGGCCGGGTCGCCTCCGGCCGCTCAGCCAGGTGGAGCTCGATGAGGACGAGGTCTTGGTCGACGCCTTTGACGCGACCCTCGACGGGATCAGCGTGCGGATCACCGCGGTGCTCGAACGCACGTGCGTCTATCTCAGCCGGGATGGCGACCGCAAGCTGGCGCGCAAGGATGATCTCTGGGTCGAGGCGAACAAGCTGCCGATTCGACGCCGCGCTCTTAGCTAATCAGGGCGTATAGCGGCTTCGTATACGCTGGGCACCCGATGATCGAAGAGCCCAAGATCAATCGCAACCTGGCGCTCGAGCTGCTTAGAGTGACCGAGGCCGGTGCGCTTGCGGCGGCGCCCCTGCAGGGGCGAGGCGACAAGGAAGAGGCGGACCGCCGTGCTGTCGAGGCGATTCGCAGCGCCCTCGCGTCGGTCGACATGAAGGGCACCGTCGTCATCGGTGAAGGCGAAAAAGATGCGGCCCCGATGCTCTACTTCGGCGAGGAGATCGGGAACGGACTCGAGCCCGAGGTCGACGTCGCTGTGGACCCCATAGAGGGCACCA